>DAIPXW010000458.1:0-2300 GCA_036783075.1 Candidatus Dormiibacterota bacterium
CAGGCGCGGGGAAGGACAGGCGTCCTCCCCCGCGGGACCCCCTCCTCTCCCGGGCACCGTTAGGAGTCGTTTTGTAAGGGACGCATGGTGACGGCCGGAGTAAATCCGGCCTAAGGCTCCACTTCTTAGCGAGCTTAGGAGCCGGTCGCCTGGTCCCCGCCTTCGTCACCGGCAGGTTGGTTCGTTTGCAGCGCTTCGACGCCACGCCGCACCGTGGCGAGAGTCCGGCCCAGGTGCGCCTCGAGCTGCTTCAACTGCTCCAGGGCGTAGCCCTCGGCCTCGCGGATGATCTGGTCCGACTTCGCCTGCGCGTCCTTGATCACCTGCGCCGCGTGTCGCTCCGCGCGACGGAGGATCTCGTGCTCGGACGCGGTCTCCTCAGCACGCTCGTTCGCGCGCGACATGATGCGCGCCGCCTCCGCGTGCGCCTCGGTGATGATGCGCTGCTGCTCCGACACCGTCCAGTTCGCCTGCTTGATCTCGTCAGGAAGGTTGAACCGGACCTGGTCGATCAGCTCCATCATCTCGTCCTCGTTGACCATCACCTGGGTGGAAAGCGGGACGTGACGCGCGTTCTGGATCAGGTACTCGAAACGATCAAGCAGCTCGTCGACCTTTATTTGTACTTCTCCTTCAACGCCCGTGCGACCGGAGGCGGAACGAGGTCCGATACGTTTCCGCCGTAACTCGCGATGTCCTTCAAGATACTTGACGACACGTAGATGTGGGCGAAGCTCGACATCAGGAAGACGGTGTGGATGTCGGGAGCGAGCTTGCGATTCATCAATGCCTGCTGGAGCTCCGCGTCGAAATCCGAATAGGCGCGCAGGCCCTTGACGAGAGTCGTCGCGCCGAGCGATCGCGCGTACTCCACCGTCAAGCCCTTGAAGCTCGCCACCTCGACTCGCTCCCGGCCTTTCAGCGAAGCGCTGATGAGGCGCATCCTCTCCTCCACGGTGAACAGCGGCTGCCTCTTGTCGGGGTTGGCCGCGACCGCGACGATGAGCTTGTCGAAGATGCCGAGCGCGCGGTCGACCACGTCGAGATGCCCGTTGGTGAACGGGTCGAAGCTGCCCGGATAGACCGCGCTTTTGACCTTCGGGCGAACGTGGTTTCCCTGTGCGCGGACGTTCATGCCTTGTACACCGTGACGATGGTGTCGCCGTAGCGCCGCTGCCGATCGACCCGCAGCCGCGTCAGCGTGGGCAGCTCCTGCCGGCGGGAGTGCTCTGCCACGACCGTGGCGTTCGTAGCGACCTGGTCGAGCACCTTCAACGCGCGGTCGAGCACTACGTCGTCGTAAGGAGGGTCAAGGAATACGAAGCCGGCACGCTGAACCTGCTCCGTGGCGGTTTCGAGCCAGTGCACGACGTCACCTCGGACGACGTGAGCGCGCTCCTGCAGACCGAGCACTTCCAAGTTCTGGCGCAGGATAGCAAGACCACGAGGCTCGCGGTCCACGAACGTGACGCGCGCCGCGCCGCGCGACAAGGCCTCGATGCCGATCGCGCCTGAACCCGCGAACAGGTCCAGCACGTCGGCGCCTTCGATCCGTGGCCCGACGATGTTGAAGATCGCCTGCTTGACCAGGCCCTGAGTGGGGCGGATGTTTTTCGGCGCCTTGAGGCGGCGACCCCGCGCCTCGCCCCCGCTGACCCGCAGCCTTGACAAGGCTCAGTCGAGCTGCGGCCGGCGGCCGCTCCAGGGCCGGGCCTGCTCGAGCTGCGCCGCAAGGCCGAGGATCACCGCCTCGCCGTGAGGTGGCCCGACCAGCTGGACGCCGATAGGCAGTCCCGACGAATCCATCCCCAGCGGCAGCGAGATCGCGGGCTGACCGGTGCAGTTGTATGGGTACGTGAAGCCGACGAAGTCCATGTATTCGTCGCCCGCGGTTGCGAGCTCGGCGCCAAGAGTGTTGAGCGGCGGCGCCGTGCGAGGCAGCGTCGGCGTGACGAGAACATCGTGGGTGTCCCAGAAGCCGACGACGACGCGGCTGTGCATGCGGATCGCGTCCACCGCACGAACATAGTCGACCGCGGTGAGCTGCTTCGCGAGGGCAAGCCCAAGCTGGTTGAAGGGATCGAGCAAGGTCTCGTCAGAGATCGGGAGCGACCCGAGACCGGACACGACGATGAGCTGCATCGGGGCGCGGAACGGAGCGGTGTCCGGCCCGCCCTCGGTGACGTGATGGCCGAGGCGTTCCAGCAAAGTCGCGATCTCGCGCACGCAGGCGGCCACGTCCGGCTCGACGTGCGCGCCGGCTTCGACGGCGACCCCAACCCGAAGCTTGCGGTCGGTCG
>DAIPXW010000459.1:0-2283 GCA_036783075.1 Candidatus Dormiibacterota bacterium
GCGTGATCGAGGCGTACCTCGGCAAGAGCGCCTGATGGCGCTCCTGGAAGTGACCGGCATCGACGTGTTCTACGGCCGGGTGCAGGCCGTGCGCGGCGCATCGCTCCAGGTCGATGTCGGCGAGGTCGTTGCGCTCATCGGCTCCAACGGCGCGGGCAAGACCACCACGCTGCGCACGATCTCAGGCCTCCTCCACCCCACACACGGCTCGATCATGTTCGACGGCAAGGACATCACGCACATGCAGCCGCAGAAGGTCGTCGACCTGGGTATCTGCCAGTCGCCCGAGGGGCGCCGTCTCTTCGCCCGGATGTCGGTGCTCGACAACCTCCGGATGGGCGCCTACACGCGCAGCAATGCAGCCGAGATAAAGCACGACATGGACCGGGTCTTCGAGCTCTTCCCCCGGCTGAAGGAACGCCTCCACCAGATCGCCGGCACCCTCTCCGGGGGTGAGCAGCAGATGTGCGCGATGGGCCGCGCGCTGATGGCCAAGCCCAAGCTGCTGATGCTCGACGAGCCATCACTCGGGCTCTCCCCGATCCTGGTCGAGACGATCTTCAGCATCGTGCGCGAGATCAACTCGCAGGGGACGCCAGTCCTGCTCGTCGAGCAGAACGCCAACAAAGCACTCGAGGTCGCCCACCGCGCTTATGTCATCGAGACCGGCAGCATCGTCCAGACCGGGACGGGCAAGGAGCTCCTTGCGTCAGAGGAAGTCCAGAAAGCCTACCTGGGAATGTAGATCAGTCCGTAGCCAGCATGGCCCGGGCAGTCGGGTTCCACCCGGCTGCGACTTTGTCTCCCTCAACTGCCAACCGTGGCAGGGAGCAACCATTCCGAAAAGTCCGCACCTTATGCCGGAAAGAGAGCAGCCCCGTCGCGCAGCGACCGGGCGATGCAATCAGTAGGTCCCTACCTGCCCGCGCCCGGCGCGCAGAGGGAACCATCTGGGTTCCCTCTCATACCTCTTATCGCCCTGGTTGGTAGCTCGAGACGAACAGGTAGACCAGCACCACCGCGAACGCCCCGTATTCCAGAACCACGTTGCGCGAGAAGCTGTCCTCGACTGTGTGCCGGACCAACCCGCGGTTGATGTACCAGGCGAACAGCAGCATCACCGCGAAGGTGCCCTCGTTGACGACTAGGTAGATCGACAGCGCCGTGATCGCCCAGGCGAGGAACGTGACGACCTGCGCGACGAAGAGGGCGAAGATGAACGTCCGGCGCGGCGTGATAGGCGTTCCATTGATCCTGAAGCTGCGATACGACGCCATGAACGTGATGGTGAAGATCCACAGCAGCTGAAGGATCGGGTTGAAGCGGAGCGAAACCACCACTAGGTACGCCCCCGCCAGCGCCAGGATGAGGATGGTCTCCTGCAGCACGACGTGCCCACGCTTTTCCTCGTCGCGGAGCCGTAGGTAGTCGAGCCGGGCCGCGATGGTGAACCCGGCCCCGAACGTCGCCGTCAGGACCAGGTACTTCCAGAGCTCCGGCACCAGCAGCGACAGGCCCGCGAGCGTCGTCGCGCCGAGCGCAACCGGGATGTAGTGCTCGATGCGCGGAAACTCGTCAGTTCCGCGCAGGTATCCCAGCAGTGCCGGCGCCGCCACCACGACAAGGCCCAGGGCGAGCGCCCACACCTGCCCTTGACCGAGCAGCTCAGACTTGAACCCCAGCGCGATGGCGACGAGCACGACACCCGCGAAGATCAGGAAGCTGCGGTCGCGGTCGGACTTGACCGCCGTCGTGGCCGGAACGACCTTTTCAGCCGGGATCGGCGGGACTTTCATGTGGCGGGTGGAAGTCTAAAGCCCGGCGCGGCCGTAGCGGTCCTCGAGCCGGACGACGTCATCCATCTCCGAGGTCGAGACCTCGAAAATCTCCGTTTCCTCGAGAGCGATCAGCCGATGACGGATACCGGGGGCCAGGTGCAGGGTGTCGCCCGCGTTCATGAGGTGCTTGGTCAGGATCCCGTCCGGGCCGCCCAGCTCGATCTCGACCCTGCCCTTGACGACGTACTGGAACTCGTCTTTGCGCTCGTGGTACTGCAGTGACAACGCCTCGCCCCGATTCACGTGCAGCACCTTGCCGGCGTATCTCTCGGTGAGCGCCCACCGGAGCTCGTAGCCCCAGGGTTTTTCGACTCGCGACGCCTCCGCGCGCCCGAACTCGGGTTGGGGACTCTTCGCGTTCGTCACGGCGCCTTCAGGCCGACGATGTCCTCCAGCGCGGCAAGGCGCGCCTTTAAGGCCTGTGGGGACTTGTTGGGATTTGACG
>DAIPXW010000460.1:0-2273 GCA_036783075.1 Candidatus Dormiibacterota bacterium
CAAGGGCGACTGACGCGCTGAGAACGGGGGCGGCGAGGTGAATAGTCGGGAAGTCGGGTCTATGGCGTGCGAAGGGTCTCGGCGTGCGTGCCCAGCAGCGAATAGGGCGGAGCCAGATCGACCCCGTCCGGGTTGTCCAGCATTCCAAGGGCGCTTCCGGACCTACCCGTCACGCCGTACTGCCACACCACGCGGTTGGTCCGTGGGTCGACGACGATGACCCGGTGGTTGGCATCGTCGTTGAGCATCACGTCGCCGTTGGGCAGCCCGACCGCGAGCGAAGGGTGGTTCAGTGCCGCCGCGCCGGTTGGACGGTACCGCCAGATCGTCCGGCTGGACCGGTCGAAGATCACCACCTGTCCAGGCGAGGAGTAGTCCACTGTCAGGTAGCGGTTGGGGCCGATCTCGTTGGTGTCTGATGGGTAGGCGACGCCCGGCGGGTGCGCGGACCACTGCACTTTGCCGCCAGGTGCCATCTCGCTCACCCAATCACCGTTGATCTCGGTGACGAGCCAATTGCCGTTCTGCAGGGGGAACGCCCCGTTGGGGCTTCCAAACCTCAGCGGCGGGTTGTGGTGGCAAGAGCCGACCCGACCGTAGCTGTGGGCCACCGCGTGCGAGCCGTTGGACACCACGATGATCCGGCAGTTGATGATGTCCGAGATCACGACATCGCCATTGGGCAGCACCATCGCGTCATCCGGGTTCCACAGCTGGTTGGGGCCCGAACCATGAACGCCGGGCTGCCCGTACCGCCACACGATCTTGTGAGTGGCCACGTCGATGAGGGTGACCGTGAAGTTCTCCTCCTGCGTGGCGATGATCTGTTTGCCGTCCGGGCTGAAGAACGCGTCGTCGGGCCTCAGGAAGGTCTGGCCTGGCGCCAGGTCGCCTGGTCGCGGGAACTGCCACAGCACCTGGCCCTCAGCGCTGATCTCGATCAGCCGATTGTTGTCCTCGTCGGCGATCAGGAGCGGGCCGGGCATCACGCCTGGATCGGACCCGGACGCCAGATGCGGAGCCGCCGAAGTCATCTGCATGGAAGCGGTCGGAGGGTCGCCAGAATCCGAAACCACGATCTGTGCGCTGGTGTCGATGTACCCGGAGTCGGTCGCGACCAGCGTGTACGAGCCGGCCGCGAGCGGTCCAAGACCGAGACGCGCGACTCCGGTCGATGCGGTGATCGCTGAGACCGAGGACCCCTGCACGGTGACGGTGGCGCCGCTCAGCGCACGCCCATAGATGTCGGTGACCGTGATCGCGGCGGAGGGCTCGGGGACGACCACTTCCGTCCACGTCTCGGTGTAAGGCGCCAGCACCGATCCAGGCATCGCAAAGCGCGGTGAGCTTGGTCCCACGAGGGCAATCTGCGTGCCCTGGCCACAGTCACAGAAGCTTGCTTCGTATGAGTAGGTGCCCGCTGCTCTGGGCGCCGCGATCACCGAGATCTCTTTCGTTTCGCCCTGCTGGATCGGTCCGCAGAGAAGCAAGTCGTCCCCCGCCGACCGTCGGCACCCCCCACTCGTGCTGACAATGTCGTGCTGCGCCATCCAGCTGTCCCCACCGCTCAGCCGCAGACCGAGGTCGCCGATGGCCGGGCCGATGTTTCGAACTTCGACTGACCATGTGGCGTGACGAAAAGTCACCGGCTGGACTGGGCCGAGAATCTTGACGTCAACGCGATGTGTGGGCAGGAAGACGATGACCCCCGCAGTCGCGCCGGCCGCGAGAACCGCCGCCATGGCAATGGAAATCAGAATCCAGCGCCGTCTCAACCTGCTACTGGCCAGAACAGGAGCTTGACAGTTGCCGGTCGACCAATTGCGAGCTCAGAGGCGGGTCAAGCAGTAGACCATCCGCCGTCGACGGTCACCTGGGCGCCGTTGACGTTGGAAGCTTCGTCGCTGGCGAGCCAAGAGATCAGTGCCGCGATCTGATCCGGCTCCGCAGGTGCCGGCATCGTCGCCATCGACAGCATTGCCCGTTCCATGGCCCAGGGCACGGAAGGGGCCGCGCTCGTACCGATCGACGTCACCACGGGACCTGGCAGAACAGCATTGGACCGAATGTTTTTTGGTCCATAGAAATAGGCGACCGATTTGACCAACCCAATGACCGCATGCTTCGACGTCGTGTAGGCGACACCGGCCGCACCCGCGCCTATCGAGGCCTCTGACGCGACGGTCACAACTGCCCCACCGCCGGCGAGCTCCATGACCGGGAGAACGGCCCGCGTCAATCGCATGACGCCGTTGAGGTTGACGTCGATCACC
>DAIPXW010000461.1:0-2272 GCA_036783075.1 Candidatus Dormiibacterota bacterium
CGTACCTCGCTGCTGATCGGCGGCATCGCGACCGTGATCATCATCGTCTTCGGCACCCTGGTCGGCCTGCTGACCGGCTACTTCCGCGGCGTCACGGACATGCTCCTGCGGCCGCTGATGGAGCTGATCTGGTCCTTCCCCGTGGTGATCCTCGGCGTGGCGCTCGGCACCGCCCTGGCGCTGGGCGGCATCGGCCCGGTCAAGGGCAACTCGCTCTACATCCCGGCGCTCATCATCGGCGTGGTGTTCATCCCCTACCTGGGCAAGCCGATCCGCGGCGAGGTGCTGCGGCTACGTGAGATGGATTTCGTCGAAGCGGCCCGGGTGCAGGGGATGGGCTCCTGGCGGATCATGCTCTCCGAGATCCTGCCCAACCTCGCCTCGATGATCACCGTGTTCGTGCCGATGATGCTGGCGTACGCGATCCTGCTGGAGGCCTACCTGTCGTTCCTGGGAGCGGGGGTGCAGGCGCCGAATGCGTCGTGGGGGACGCTGATCTCCGACGGGCTTTCCTATATCCAGACCACTCCGACATTCTGTCTGGTCCCGGGGGCCATGCTGGTGCTGACCGTGCTCAGCATCAACGTCGTCGGCGACGGCATCCGGGACGCGCTCGACCCCCGCGCCCAGGTAAGGGTGCGGACCTGATGGCCAGGTTCATCGTCCGGCGCATGGCCTCGGCGATCTTGCTGCTGTTCGCCGTGTCGATCGTGGTGTTCGCGATCTTCGAGGTCATCCCCAGCTACAATCCGGCCCGGGCGATCGCCGGCCGCAACGCCACGCCCACCACGGTGGCCGAGGTCAGCCACAAGTTCGGCTTCGACAAGCCCGTCTACGTCCAGTACGCCAAAACGATGGAGCTGATCTTCACCGGCCAGGTCATCGACTACAACGACAACCTCAACGTCGACAGCCAGTTCGCTCAGCGGTTCCCGGTGACGGTCTCGCTGGTAGTCCCGGCGGCGCTGATATGGCTGGTGGCTTCGGTGGTGCTGGGCTCGATAAGCGCGCTGCGCGTCGGCGGGCTGGCGGACCGCGGCTTGATGGTGGCGGCGATCCTGGGCGTGTCGATCCCGGTGTTCCTGCTCGCCGCGGTCCTGCTGTACTTGTTCGCGTTCAAGCTGCCCTGGTTCCCCAATACCGGCTACGTTCCGTTGCCGGACAATCCCGCACAGTGGGCCTATCACCTGTTCCTGCCCTGGATCTCGATCGCGATCCTGTCGATCGGCTTCTACTCCCGGGTGCTGCGCTCCAACCTGCTCGACATGGTCAACGAGGACTTCGTGCGCACGGCCCGGGCCAAGGGCCTCACGCGGCGGCAGGTGTTCAGACGCCACGTGCTGCGCAACTCGCTGATGCCGATCGTCACGATGTTCGGGCTGGACTTCGCCGTGCTGCTGGGCGGCGCCGCGCTGGTCACCGAGACCGTGTTCAACCTCCCCGGGATAGGGCAGTACGAGGCCCAGGCGATCGGCAACCTCGACGTGCCGCCGATCCTGGTGGGCGCGATGTTCACCGCCTTCTTCGTGGTGCTGTTCGGCGCGTTCTCCGACATCGTGTACGCGCTGCTCGACCCCCGGGTAAGGCTCACCGCCTAGTGGCCCGGAGACGTGTGGAGATGACTGCCGATGACTGAGCCGCTGCTGGACGTGCAGGACCTTCAGGTCTCGTTCGCGACCGAAGACGGCCTCGTGCGCGCCGTGGACGGGGTCTCGTTTACCCTCGACCGCGGCGAGGTGGTGGCGATCGTGGGCGAGTCCGGTTCGGGGAAATCGGTCACCGTGATGACGCTGATGGGACTGACCCGCTCGCCCAACACCCGGTTCGCGGGCTCCGCGCGGCTGCGCGGCGGCGACCTGGTCACCGCGTCCGAGGAGGAGCTGGAGCGCGTCCGCGGCAAGGAGATCGCGATGATCTTCCAGGACCCGATCTCGTCGCTCAGCCCGGTGATGCGGATCGGAGACCAGATCGCCGAGCAGATCCGGGCGCACGAGAAGGTCTCCAAGGCCGAGGCGCTGGACCGGGCGGCCGGCCTGATGGAACGGGTCGGGATCCCTCACGCGCGGGCCCGGCTGCGCGCCTACCCGCACGAGTTCTCCGGCGGGATGCGGCAGCGGGTGATGATCGCGATGGCGCTGTCGCTGTCGCCGGGCGTGCTGATCGCCGACGAGCCCACGACCGCGCTTGACGTCACCGTCCAGGCGCAGATCCTGAAGGAGATCAGGCAGCTGAGCCGCGAGAGCGACAGCGGCGTGATCTTCGTCACGCATGA
>DAIPXW010000462.1:0-2269 GCA_036783075.1 Candidatus Dormiibacterota bacterium
GCGTCGGTAGCGGGAACGCGGCGCGTGCCCGCGCGAGACTTCTTCACCGGACCCAAGCGCAGCGCGGCGAGAAAGGACGAGCTGATCGCCGCCTTCCTGATCGAGCCGGCGCCCGGCCCCCAGCAGTTCTCAAAAGTCGGTACGCGAAACGCGATGGTGATCGCGGTCTGCTCGTTCGCGCTCGCCATCGATCCGCAACGCCGGCGGATCGGGACCGGCATCGGGTCCGCCGGACCGACGCCGATCCGAGCACTCGAGGCGGAGCACTTCCTGGAGAGCGTGCTCGACGAGCAGCAGCTGTGGGACCAGCGCAAGGAGGTCAACTACGCGGCCGTCGCTCGATTCGGCGAGCTGGTGGCCGCCGCGGCACAGCCGATCGACGACGTCCGCGGAACGGCAGCGTACCGCCGCCACGCGCTGGCGGTGCTCGCCAGGCGCAGCTTCGCCTGGGCTTGGGACGGCTACCGCCGAAAGGGCGCGGCGTGAAGATCAGCTGCAGGGTCAACGGCGAGCAGCGTGTCGCCGAAGACGCATGGGAGGGCGAGAGCCTGCTCTACGTGCTGCGTGAGCGACTCGGCCTATTCGGGTCGAAGAACGCATGCGAGCAGGGCGAGTGCGGGTCGTGCTCCGTCTATCTGGATGGCGTGCTGGTCTGCGCGTGTCTCGTGCTCGGCGGCCAGGCGAACGGGCGCGAGGTCGTAACCGTGGAAGGCCTGGCCGCGGGCGATGCGCTCCATCCGGTGCAGGAGGCGTTCGTCGCGGCGGGCGCGGTTCAGTGCGGGTTTTGCACGCCGGGCCTTGTCGTCGCGACGCATGACCTGCTGCACCGCGTAGCCCAACCCTCGGACGCCGAGATTCGCGAAGCGCTGGCGGGAAACGTCTGCCGCTGCACGGGGTACGCCAAGATCATCGACGCCGTGCACCTCGCGGCCGGCCGCGAGGAGGGCACGTGAAGCCCAGCCTGGCTGCTCCGCTTCATGTGACGGGCCGCGTCGGCGAAAGCGTGCGTAGGCCCGACGCGGCGCTGAAGGTTCGCGGTGGCTTCACCTACTCGTCCGACCTGCAGGTCGAGGGGATGCTGTGGGGCGCGACGGTGCGAAGCCCGCATCCGTACGCGCGCATCGTCTCGATCGACACGACCGAGGCCGAGGCGGCGCCCGGGGTCCGGGCGGTGCTGACTCAGAAAGACGTGCCTGGGAAGAAGGTCTATGGCCTGGAGATACCTGACCAGCCTGTGCTCGCTCTGGACGTCGTCCGCTACTGGGGCGAGGCCGTGGCCATTGTCGCCGCCGACCATCCCGAGCAGGCGCGCCGGGCCGCGCAGAAGGTGAGGGTCGAGTACGAGGTGCTGGGCGCGCTCACGGACCCGGAGCTGGCCCTGTCGCCCGACGCACCGCTGCTGCATCCCGGCGGCAACGTCACCCGTCACGTGAAGATCCGCCACGGGGTCCAGGACGCGCACGCGGACGTGGTGGTGAGCGGCGAGTACGAGATCGGCATGCAGGACCAGGCGCCACTCGGGCCGGAGTCGGGCCTCGCGATTCCCGACGGCGACGGCGGCGTCGACCTCTACATCGCGACGCAGTGGCTCCACGTGGACCAGGAGCAGCTGGCGGGGATCCTTGGCTTGCCTGTCGAGAAAGTTCGCTTGACCATGGCCGGCATCGGCGGCGCGTTCGGCGCGCGCGAGGACCTCTCGATGCAGGCGCACGCCTGCCTGCTGGCGCTGCGCACCGGACGGCCGGTGAAGATCTCCTACTCGCGTCCGGAGTCCTTCGTCGGCCACGTGCACCGGCATCCTGGCCGGCTGCGCTACGAGCACGGCGCCGATCGCGGTGGGAAGCTCGTCTATGTCAGGGCGCGCATCCTGCTCGACGGCGGCGCGTACGCATCGAGCTCGACCGCGGTGATCGCAAACGCGTCCTGCTTCGCCGTCGGTCCGTACCGGTGTCCCAGCGCGACCATCGACGGCTGGGTCGTCTACACGAACAACCCTCCGTGCGGCGCCATGCGCGGCTTCGGCTCGGTCCAGAACTGCTATGCGCACGAAGCCCAGATGGACAAGTTGGCAGCGGCGTTGGGCATGGACCCGGTCGAGCTCCGGCTGCGCAACGCGCTGGAGACCGGGGACCGGATCATCACGGGCCAGCAGGTCGAGGGCCCCGCACCGGTCGCCGAGCTGCTGCGCCGAGTGAGGGATAGGGCCCTTCCCTCTCCCGCGACAGCGGGAGAGGATCAGGGTGAGGGACCGCACAAACTGGACCTCAAC
>DAIPXW010000463.1:0-2242 GCA_036783075.1 Candidatus Dormiibacterota bacterium
GGGGCTGAAAGGGGCGAGAGAGGGCGCGGCAGTGGTCTCCACGATGCACGGCAACTTCATCGTCAACGAGGGCGCGGCGACCGGGGACGAGGTCAGGCGGTTGATCGAGCGCATCCAGGCCGAGGTACGGCGGAGGTTCAACGTCGACCTGGAGACCGAGGTCGAGATGGTGGGCAGGTGGAAGCGATGAGGATCGCGGTCCTGCGCGGAGGCAAGTCGGCCGAACGCGACGTCTCGCTCAAGTCCGGAGAGCAGGTCGAGAAGGCCTTGCGCAGCCGCGGCCACGAAGTCGCCGGCGTGGACGTCGACCTGAGCACGTGGGACGTGCTGCGAGACGGAGGCTTCGACTGCGTATTCAACGCGCTGCACGGCCGGCTTGGTGAAGACGGCACGGTGCAGGGAATGCTCGAGCTGCTCGGGCTGCCGTATACGGGCTCGGGCGTCCTAGCGTCCGCGCTCTGCATGGACAAAGCCCGCAGCAGCTCGATAATGGCCGGCGCGGGACTGCACATCCCTGGCTTTGAAGAGCTCGAGATCAAGGAAGGAGTTGCGTCCGAGCTGGTCGAGCGGCTCGTCTCCACCTACGGGTTGCCTCTGGTCGTCAAGCCCGTGCGCGAAGGCTCGACGATCGGGCTGACGATTGCGAAGGACGCCGACCAGGTCGCGAGCGGCCTGGTGCTGGCCGCACGCTACGACAGGCGGGTTCTCGTGCAGAAGTTCGCCACCGGAACCGAGATCACGGTCGGGGTCCTGGCTACTCCGGAGCTGCAGGTGCTGCCGACTCTCGAGATCGTGAGCGACAACCCCGTGTACGACTATGACGCCAAGTACAC
The DNA here is from genome assembly GCA_036783075.1 of Candidatus Dormiibacterota bacterium. Lineage (GTDB taxonomy): Bacteria > Chloroflexota > Dormibacteria > Dormibacterales > Dormibacteraceae > Palsa-870. The sequence goes on from DAIPXW010000463.1 coordinate 834, forward strand.
CGCCGGCAAGTCGCACCACATCATCCCGGCCCGCATCCCCGAGCCCGCCCAGCGCGCGGCGATGGAAGCGGCGGGGCACGCGTTCACCGAGCTCGGCTGCGCCGGGATGGCGCGGGTGGACATCATCGTCGACGCTGACGGCACCCCGTGGATCCTCGAGGTCAACACGGTGCCCGGCCTGACCGAGCTCTCGCTGCTCCCGGACGCCGCCCGTGCCGCGGGAATCGCATTCGACGAGCTGTGCCAGCGCCTGGTCGACCATGCCGTGGGCCGCCGCGGGCGGCATGTCGGGCCACCGGCAGGATGAGGTTTCGCCGCCGCCGCTCGCTTGTGCCGCGCCTCAACTGGCGGCGTGGGATCGAGCAGACCGAGCCGCTGAAAGGCCAGCTGTGGACCCGCTCGGAGAGCGCGCTCCGCGAGCCCGACGTGCATTGGGGCTGGCGCGGGTTGGCCGCCGGCGTCGCGGGGCTCGAGACCGCCCTGCTCGCGTGGCTATGGTTTGGCTCAGCGCTCGCCGTGCAGAGCATCCAGGTGGTGGGCGCCCACCACATGTCGACGGCGCAGGTGGTGCAGGCGGCGGGACTGACGAGGAGCGCGTCGGTGCTCTCCATCGACGGCCAAGCCGGCCGGCAGCGGTTGCTGAGCCAGGTCTGGGTCCGCACCGCGACCGTCGAGCCTCAGCTGCCCGGGGTCATCGTGATCCGGATCAGCGAGTGGCAGCCGGTCGCCGCCTATCACGCAGGCAAGAGCACGAAAGTCTTCCTTCTTTCCGACCAGGCGATCGTGCTCGGACCCACTCCGGCCGCGGGGACGCTGGTCGACGTGCAAGGCCCGGCGGGATCCGACCCGAGCGTCGGTTCCCAAGCCCTCGACCCGGAACTCCTCACAGCTCTCGTCAACATCCAGCGTGGGTTTCCCACGCTTCTCGGCCAGGAGGTGGCGGGTTTTGTCATCGACTCGTGCGGAGACCTGACCCTTCTCGCCAAACGCGGCTGGAAGGTTTACTTTGGCCGCGTGCTGACGCCCGAGGAGTTCTCGACTCTGAACGACAAGCTCACCGCGCTCAAGGCCATCGCCGGTCATGGGAACGTGGACTACTCGTCAGTCGACCTCGAGTACGTAAACGTGATGAACCCGGCCGAGCCCGCGGTGGGTTTGAAGTCGCGCGAGCCCAAGACTCCATCACCCTCACCCGGCGTCACTCCGCCGGCGCCATCTCCGACACCGGTGGCCGCATGCAAGTAATAGTCATCGCGATCGTGTTCGCGGCCCTCGGCGTCGTGCTGGGCCTGCTGTCACCGGTGACCATCCCGATCACCTACGCGCGCTACACCGCAGTGGCGCTTCTGGCCGCACTGGACTCGATCTTCGGTGCTTTCAAGGCGTACATCGCGGGCACGTTCGAGCCG
>DAIPXW010000464.1:0-2200 GCA_036783075.1 Candidatus Dormiibacterota bacterium
CCAAGCCCCCCGCCCTAACCCCCTCTTCCCAGTCCTTCCTCAAGCCAGTGACTCCCGGCGGGGGCGCCGCACAAATCGTCTTTTCGCCGCGCGCCGCGGGCGTAATCCCGATAGCCCGTAGCATTTCGCCCCGTGGCCGACGCGCTCCTCATCTTCAAGCCCGACTCCGCGTACCGCCTCTCCGCCCGCGCCGGCCTGTGGGGATGGCTTGCCTCCGAGCGCGAGTGGAAGGTCGAGTCGCTGGCCTGGTTTCAACCGCCCGCCTCCCTGATCGAGACCCACTACGACTTCCTGCAGGGCCGCCCGTTCTTTCCGTGGCTCGTCGACTTCATGACCGCTCTGCCGCTGATCGTCGGCCGCGTGACAGCGTCCGCGGAGGCGCTCAAGCAGATGCGCCACGACCTCGGCGAGACCCGGATCGCCCAGTCCCGTCCAGGGTCGCTCCGAGAGCGTTACGGGATCTTCGGCGGCCTCAACTGCCTCCACCTGTCGGACGCTCCCGAGACCGGGGCGGCCGAGGTCGAGCGGTGGTCGAAGGTCGTGCAGCTGGACAAGGTCGGCGTGCGCCTGGAGACCTCAACGGACAAGCCCGACCACACCTATCACCTTCGATCGCTGGCCACCCAGGTCGCGGCGGGGATCCACGTCGAGCTCGCCTCGCAGCTCATGCGCGAGCTGCTGGCCGAGGAGTCGAACATCGACGGGAGTCAGCTCGAGGCGCTCTACCGGATCACTTTGGGGGCTCTGGCTTAGACTCCGCGGCTCGCTCGACCGCGCGCACGTGCACGGTCACCGGTTTGTTGAACAGCTCGGAGTTCGGCACCACCATCAGGTCGCCCGAGTCCGTCGTGAGCAGCGTCACCCTCAACTTGATGTCGGTGACGGTGCCCGCACCGACGCCTTCGAGCGAGATGCGGTCGCCGACCCTCATATGCCGTTCGAGCTGTACGTAGTAGCCCGACACATAGTCCTTGAGTAGGTCCTGCACGCCGAAGCTGGCGACGATCGTGGCCAGCAGGATGCCGGCAAGCGTGAGGTTTTGACTCTCGAAAGCGACGCTGACGGCAAATATGACGCCGAGGCTGATGATGACCACGGTGACGACGTTGCTGGCGACCTGGACCATGTCGGTGCGCATGTGCCGGCGCTGGAGGGCACCGACGACCACCTTCGCGATGACGCGCGAGCCGACCACGAAGGCCAGGAATACGGCGACGCCGATGACGACGGCGACGACGGTCGAGTTTTGAATACCGGGTAGGACCGCCAGAGGCGGCGCCGTCATTCCTTGGACTCTGTGGCTTCCTCTCCGGCGGCCTCTTCGCCCTCGGCAGCGGCTTCGCCCTCGCCGACGAGAGCGGCCTCGGCGGCCGGGACTTCCTCCTCGACCTTCATCTCGCGCTTGTGGACGATCTTGACCACGAGCTCCTCCGGGTCGATGAGCACGGTCACGCCCTTCGGCACGGTGAGGTCGGAGATGCGGACCTCGGACTCGATTTCCTCGAGCGGTGTCAGGTCCACCTCGAATGCGTCCGGGATGTCCGACGGCAAGCACTCGACCCGCAGGGAGTGAATCGGCTGGAGGACGTCCGCGTCGCCGCGCTTGACCGCCGCCGACTCGCCCACGAGGTGGACGGGAACCTCGACGGTGATCTTCTCCTCGAGGTTGACCTGGTAGAAGTCGACGTGGATCGGGCCCAAAAGGCGAGGATGCGTCTGGATCTCACGCACGAGAACCTTCTCGGTGCGCTCGCCGTCGACCACCAGGTCGACCAGGCGTGTGCGGCCGGACTTGAGGAAGACCTTCTGGAACTCGAGGCGGTCGAGAACCAGCGGGGTGGGCTTCGAGTCGTGCCCGTAGACGATCGCGGCGAGCTTGCCCTCGCCGTGAAGGCGGCGGGAACGCTTGCCGTGAAGGTCGCGGACGGAGGCTTTGAGCTGCATCGGCAAGTCCTGAACGTGCGCGCGAGCCGCGCGCCATGGTTGCGCCTCAGGATGGAGAGGCGTCGTTATGATACGGCAGACGCTCGGCGACCCGCCGCGCGTGTCCAGCCGAATTGGTCATGGAGGGCCTCTGGGAAATGCAGAATCCACCGCCTCCCCCACCGCCTCCGTCCGGCGGACAACCGCCCATGCCGCCGCCCGGACCCCCGCCGATGATGCCTCCGGGCGCTCCCCCGCCGCACATGCCGACCGGCGG
>DAIPXW010000465.1:0-2191 GCA_036783075.1 Candidatus Dormiibacterota bacterium
GGTCGCACGGCTTTGAGACCATCGCGTGCGCTTCCACCGGCAACCTGGCCAATGCTGTCGCAGCGTATGCGGCACGTGCGGGCCTGGAGTGCTTCGTGTTCATCCCGGTCGACCTCGAGCCGGCCAAGCTGGTTAGCATCGGCGTCTTCGACCCGAACGTCGTCGCGGTGCGCGGCAACTACGACGAGGTGAACCGGTTGTGCAGCCAGCTCGTCGAGTCCACGCCGTGGGCGTTCTGCAACATCAACATCCGGCCGTTCTACGCGGAGGGCTCGAAGACGCTGACGTTCGAGACCGCCGAGCAGCTCGGCTGGAAGCTGCCGGACGAGATCATCGTGCCGATCGCGAGTGGGTGCCAGTTCGTGCGGCACCGCCAGGCGGTGAAGGAGCTGGTCGACTACGGCCTCGTGCGCGAAGACCGCGTCCCGAAGTTCACCGGGGCGCAGGCGTTGGGCTGCGCGCCCGTCTACAACGCTTTCAGATCGGACAATCCGGAACGCGTGCTCCCGGTGAAGCCCGACACGATCGCGCGCTCGATCGCGATCGGCAACCCCTCGGACGGCGTCTACGTCAACAGGATCGTCAAGGAGACCGGCGGCGTGGTCGAGGCCGTTTCCGAGGAGGAGATAGTCGACGGAATCCGGTTGCTCGCGCGAACCGAGGGGATTTTCACCGAGACGGCGGGTGGCGTGACCATCGGGGTGCTGGCCAAGCTCGCGCGGGCGGGCCGGTGGAGTGGGGACGAGGTCGTGGTGGCCTACGTCACCGGGCACGGGCTCAAGACGGCGGAGGTGCTGGCCTCGGCGAACGGCCATTCCAAAAGAGTGGAAATAGAACCGACCATGAAATCGTTTCGCGAAAAGGTGAACATTTAGGACATGGCACAGTTCCGCATTCCCGGCCCGCTCCGCCGCCTATCCGACGGACAGATGACGGTGGATGTGCAGGCGGGCGACCTTGCGACCGCGATCGCCGCCCTGGACGCTCGATACCCGGGCTTCAAGGACCGCTTGCTGGACGAGAACGGCGAGCTGCGCCAGTTTGTCAACGTCTATTTGAACGACGAGGACGTGCGGCTCGGCTCGGGTCTGAAGGCGAAGGTCGGCGAGAAGGACGAGATCTCGATCGTGCCCGCGGTGGCCGGGGGATCTGACCCCGCCTCATGGGGAGGGTGACCCGGGCCGCGCAGTGGCCCCGGTCGGGTGGGGGCATATAGACTCCGTCCCCATGGGACGGCGCCGCCTCAAGCTCATCTTCGGTTCCGCGCTGGTCAAGGAGCCCGTCATCTACCAGCTCGGCCGCAAGTTCGAGATCGTGACGAACATCCGCCGCGCCGATGTGAGCAAGGACCAGGGCTGGGTGCTGCTCGAGGTTTCGGGCGAGCCGGACGAGCTGGACCGCGGCGTGGCCTATCTCGAATCACGAGGCGTCAAAGTCGAGCCCGCGGAGGGTGACCTGGTCGAGTGAGGTCGGTCGACGTCGCCATCATCGGCGCCGGCCAGGCGGGGCTTGCGACGAGCTGGCATCTGACGCAAGCAGGCGTCGACCATGTCGTGCTCGAGGCAGGTCGCGTCGGCGAGACGTGGCGCAGCCGTCGCTGGGACTCTTTCTGCCTGGTCACCCCCAACTGGAGCGTCCAGCTCCCCGGGGCGGCTTACCGGGGGCCGGACCCCGACGGGTTCATGCCGCTCGTAGAGATCGTTTCGCACTTTGAGTCGTGGGCCGAATCGTTCCGGGCGCCCGTCGAGACGGACAGCCACGTCAGCCGCCTCGAGGGTGACGGCGACGGATTCCTGCTTTCGCTTCCGGCGGCGAAGTTGAAGGCGAGGAAAGTGGTGGTGGCCACGGGTGCATATCAGCGAGCCCACCGGCCGGCGGGCGCCGAGTCGCTCCCGGCGAGCGTGCACCAGCTGCTCGCGGAGGAGTACACCAACCCCTCGGATCTGGAGCCGGGCACGATCCTCGTCGTCGGCAGCGGCCAGACGGGATGTCAGCTCGCGGAAGAGCTGCACGAAGCGGGGCGCACCGTTTTCCTGGCCTGCGGCAGGTGTCCCTGGGCGCCGCGGTGGATCGGCGGCCGCGACCTCTTCTGGTGGCTCGCCAACACCGGCTTCGCCGACCGCACACCCGACATGCTGCCGTCGCCGGCGGCGGAGGCCACGACCCCCGGGTCCGACTCGACGTCAGCGAC
>DAIPXW010000466.1:0-2189 GCA_036783075.1 Candidatus Dormiibacterota bacterium
CGGTTCCAGCTCGCCAAGCGTACCTATGACATGTGGCTCAAAAACACATCGGTGGTTTCGGCGGACGGCGGCACATTTCGCATCGGCGTGCCGAGCAAGCTCGCGAAGGATTGGCTCGAGGATCGCTTCTCAGGGTTGATCCAGGAGACGCTCCAGGCGGTGACCGGCTCCGAGGTTGACATCGATTTCGTCATCTCTCCCAGCGGTCACCGGCCTCCGCTCTCCGCGATGGACGGGCTGCCCGACCGCGCTACCGAGAACGGTCATGACTACGGCCTGGACGCCGTGCCTGACGTAACCGTGATTCCTCCGTCTGAGCTGAACGCGCGCTTTCGGTTCTCGTCATTCGTCGTCGGTCACAACTCCCAGTTTGCGCACGCGGCCGCCAAGGCGGTGGCGGAAGCGCCGGGCGATAGCTACAACCCTCTTTTCCTATATGGAGGCGTGGGCCTGGGCAAGACGCACCTCATGCACGCGATCGGGCACGAGGTCCACGACCGCTTCCCTCGCAAACGCGTCGTGTATCTCACCTCGGAGCAGTTCACCAACGAGGTCATCAGCTCGATCGCGACCGCGCGCATGGGCGAGTTCCGACACAAGTACCGCACGGTCGACGTCCTGCTGATCGACGACGTCCAGTTCCTCGCCGGCAAGGACCGCACGAAGGAGGAGTTCTTCCACACCTTCAACGCGCTGCACGAGATCAACAAGCAGATCGTCATCTCGTCGGATCGTCCGCCGAAGGAGATCCCGACCCTCGAGGACAGGCTTCGCTCGCGATTCGAGTGGGGACTCATCGCCGACATCCAGTCGCCAGACTTCGAAACGCGCCTCGCCATCCTGCACTCGAAGCTCGGGGACAACAGCGCACTCATCCCTGAAGAGGTCCTCAACTTCATCGCGCACAAGGTGCAGCGCAACATCCGTGAGCTCGAAGGTGCTTTGACCAGGGTCCAGGCTTTCGCGGCCGTGCACCAGCGCCAGGTCGACGAGGAAGAAGCTGCTCGACTGCTGGCCGACATCATCCCTGCGGGCACGCGCAAGCCGATCAACGTCGAGCGGATCCAGGTCCTCGTCGCCGACTACTACAACGTCACGCTCGACGACATGAAGGGAAAGCGGCGCGACAAGCACATCGTTTTCCCGAGGCAGGTGGCGATGTTCCTCGTCCGAGAGGAGACCCCTTCATCGCTGCCGGCGATCGGAAAGGCATTTGGAGGTCGCGACCACACCACCGCGCTGCACTCCATCGAGAAGATCGCCAACGAGTTGAAGGAGGACGAGCGGTTGCGCTACGAAGTACAGGCCATCCGTGAGCGGCTGTACGTCCAGTGATGAAGATGTACACATGTTGTTCGAGCAGCCTTGGGACGAGGGTCGGATCCGTGCTCCGTGACCTTTTCGTCCCCAGCGCCTCCACAGGCGCGGGCCTGGCCCGGCATGGTTGCCAACGTCTTATGCACGGACGCGCGCGATCTGTAAACGATCTCGACATGCACAGTGTCCACAGCGCTTACTGTTATCCATTACGAATAAGTTCAATTAAGAGAATCTCTAAGAACGGGGGACAACTGTCTTGAACGCAAAGATGCTCGCAGCTCAAATGAGGGTCACCTGTAGGCCGGCAGTTCTTGGCCAGGCGCTGCAGGTGGTGTCGAGGGCCATCTCGAGCCGCACGACGCTTCCAATCCTCAACAACATCTTGATTGAGACGACCTCGGAAGGCCTGGCGCTGACGGCGACCAACCTTGAAATCGGTATCCGGAAGCTTGTGCCTGCCGAGGTCGCGATGGAAGGAGCGACGACTGCGCCGGCGCGCTTGCTCACCGATTTCGTAGGCACGCTTCCAGACCAGGATCTCGAGCTCTCCCTTGACCCGACGAGCCAGTCGCTAAGCCTGCGTTGCGCGCGCTTCGACACTCATATCAAGTGCATCGAAGCCGAAGAGTTTCCGCCGGGACCGCGGCCTGACGAAGGCGACCGGCTGGAGGTCGCACTCGACGACCTCATAAGCGCGGTCGAGCAGACGCAGATGGCGGCCTCCACGGACGAGGCGCGGCCGGTGCTGACCGGCGTGCTGGTCCTCGTACAGGGCGGGAGTCTGACTCTTGCCGCGACCGACGGCCACCGCCTGGCGGTGCGGAAGCTCGCCGCTTCGGGGCCTTCGGACCTCGAGGCGAGCCTCATCG
>DAIPXW010000467.1:0-2179 GCA_036783075.1 Candidatus Dormiibacterota bacterium
CATGTCCGGGACGGCGATCACCGAGATGATCGTGGCGCCTTTCAGCAAGCCCACGAATGTGTTGCCGAGCGGCGGCACCACGATGCGAAACGCCTGCGGAAGGATCACATGGCCGTACGTGCGGGCGCGGTTCAGGCCGATCGAGCGCGCCGCTTCCATCTGCCCTCTGTCGATCGCTCCGAGTCCGGCGCGGAAGATCTCGGTCGTGTAGCCCGAGCCTGAGAGCGCAAGAGCGATGATCGCGGCCTGGAACGCGGTGAAGTTGACGCCGAGCACGTTCGCGATCCCGAAATAGACCCAGAGGACCATCACGTACAGGGGGATTCCGCGCATGACCTGCACGTAGAGGAAGGACGGGACGGTGAAAATCCGGATGCCTGAGGTGCGCAGCAGCGCGTTTCCAAGGCCGAGGGCGCAGGCGAGGGCGAAGCCGATGACCGCGATCCAGAGGTCCACCCAGGCGCCGGCCAGGAACTGGTGCCAGCGGGAGGTGACGACCGTCCAGTCGAACTGGTACTGGTAATCGAGGAGGATCATCAGCGTGGCCTGGCGGAGAGGGAGGCCGGCGCGATCATGCCGGCCTCCAACGCCAGGGTTCGATCAGGGCGTGACGAGCTCCGGTTCCGTCCCGGGCCCGACGCCGTAGGTGGTCAGGTTGTACTTCTTCAGGCCGGGGCCGAGCCACTTCTTCCAGCCCGAGACGAGTCGCTGGTGGGTGGCGTTGTAGCGAAGCCAGTTGTTGACCCACGCCTGCAGCTTGTAGTCGCCGAGCGGCATGAGGTAGGTGTTGGCGTCGACCCACAGCGGCGGCCCGGGCAGCAGCTTCAGAGTGGGGTGTGCCTGCAGCGAGCTGTCGACGTCGAACTCGGAGAGGACCGTGGCGTCGGCGCGGCCTGTGGCCACCTCGTTGACCGCGTCGGCGAGCTGGGCGAACGGCGAGAAGGTCGCGTTGGGGTAGATGAGCTTGCTGCTGAACTCCTGCGAGCTGCCCTGAAGAACCGCGATCTTGGCGTTGTTGAGTTGGCTCGAGGCGGTGACGTTCGAACCGGGCTTGAGCAGCACGACGATCGACTCGTAGAAGACCGGGAAGCTCGAGAAGAGACCCTTGAGCGCCCGGCTCGGCAGGATCGTGGCGGAGATTCCCATCATGTCGAACTGGCCTGCGACTAGGCCGGCGAAAAGCTGTCCGAACGGGATCTCGACCCACGTAGGCGTCACGCCGAGGTCCTGCATCATCGCGATGGTCAGCTCCATCTGGTACCCGGTCGGGTTTCCGCTCGAGTCCTTGAACTGGATCGGCGGGAACGTCAGATCGACCCCGAGCTTGGCCGTCTTGGTCGAGAGCCATTTATCCAGCACCGAAGACTCGCCGGCGGCGCTCGCCGTCGTGCCTGGAGACGAGTTCGAGGTCTCACATGCGGCCAGCGCGTACGCGCCAAGGCCGAGGGCGGCCGAGCCGCCGAGCTTGAGCAGCGATCGCCTGCTCGGAAGGGCGAGCCGGTTGGCCGGCGGGGCTACGGTGGCTTCCTCGTCGAATGACATTGCTGCCCTCCTCAATCGCCCGGCAGACGGTGCGGGCCTTGGGCGTAAGGATAGCCAGATCGATCTTGGTGTCAAGCCTCAAACGAACGCGCACTAGTTCGTAATCGAATGGCCTGCCGAAGGTTGACGCGGTGGCGCCGGCGCCTTCAGGCCTGCCGCGCCAGGGACGCCGCGATGCCCCACAGGCGCAGCTGGTTTGCGACCGCTTCCGCGCTCATTCCCGGGTAGTTGCAGCGGAGCACGAGGTGAACTCGATCTCCGTAGCGGCGTCGATACTCGGCCGCCTGTTCGGCGACCTCGGCAGGCGTCCCGAGCAGCAATCGGTAGTGCTCGGGCGGCAGCACGGGGGTCGGCTCGCGACCCATCCACCGGTCGTAGTTGTGGCGCATGTAGCGAAAGCCGGTTGCGACCTCTGTCCATGCTGCCTGGCGGTCGCCCTCTGAGAGCCCGCCGTAGACGAAAAGGACCAGCTCGCCCTGGTCGTCGCCGCGCTCCCGATCGAAGGTGGCCACCGCCGTGTCGACCACCTTCCACGGCTCCGTCGGGTCGACCATGAGCATGTCGGCAAGGGCCGCCGACCGCGCGGCCCCACGCTCGCCGTCGGCGGCGATCATCAGCCGCGGCCCTCGCCGGGTGA
>DAIPXW010000468.1:0-2148 GCA_036783075.1 Candidatus Dormiibacterota bacterium
CCGCGGGGAGGTCCCGCGAAGCGGGGGGGGGGCGACCCACCTCATGCCTTCACCTTCGTCAGCTCGACGATCTTCTGCGCGGCTTCCCACGCGCTCACGCCCGGCTCGATGCCGTTCTGCTTGAGGATCTGTCGGCCTTCCTCGGCGCGGGTGCCGCTCAAACGCACGACGAGAGGGAGCTTCATCTTCAGGTTGTCGCGCGCGGTCACGAGGCCTTTCGCCACCTCGTCGCCGCGCGTGATGCCGCCAAACACGTTCATCACGACGCCTTTGACGGCGGGATTCATGAGGATGACGGCGAGCGCGTTCTCGACCACCTCGGCCTTGGCGCCTCCTCCGATGTCGCAGAAGTTGGCCGGGCGTCCGCCGGCCCTCTGCACGAGGTCGAGGGTGCCCATGCAAAGGCCCGCCCCGTTGCCGATGATCCCGATGTCTCCGCCCAGCGACACGTAGGTCAGGCCGCGCTTCTTGGCCTCGACCTCGTAAGGGTCGCCTTCAAGGATCGAGCCGTACTTTGCTTCCAGGTCCTTGTGGCGCCACATCGCGTTCTCGTCCACCTCGAGCTTCGCGTCACCCGCGATCACCTCGCCTTTGCTCGTGACGACCAGCGGGTTGATCTCGGCGGTCAAGGCGTCGAAGTCCGGGATCGCACGGTAGAGCTTCTTGATGACCGCGGTCAGCGGACGCGCCAGCTCGCCCAGGCCTGCTTCGAACACGAGCTGGTTGAGCTCGAAATCGAGCGGACCACGCCATGGGTTGGGGTAGAGTCGCGCGATCGATTCCGGCGAGTCCTCGGCCACCTGCTCGATCTCCATGCCGCCTTTGGCGGAGAGCATCAGGATGTTGGCGCGCGCATCGCGGTCCACCGTGAAGCCGAGGTAGATCTCGCGCCCGATGTCGAGCGCGGTCTCGCAGTAGACCAGCGGCACCTTGAAGCCTTTGATGTCCATGCCGATGATCTGCTGGGCCGCCTGTCGCGCCTCGTCGGGCGTCCGCACGAGCTTGATGCCGCCGGCCTTGCCGCGCCCGCCGACCGGCACCTGCGCTTTGACCGCGACCGGGCCGAGCTCCGCGCACGCGGCGGCGGCCTCCTCCGGCGTGTGGGCGACCTTGCCGGGCGGTATCGGGATACCCAGCGACGAGAGGACCTCTTTCGCCTGGTACTCGAGAAGCTTCATTCTCTTTAAGAACCCAGAGTGGAGCTCAAGGCCGAATTCATTTCGGCCACGCTATGAGGGAGACGCGGGATGGAACGGGCAGGCCAGGTTGGCGTTGCTGTTCGTCCAGCCGTTGCAGAAGTTGCGCTGGAAGTCGGCGTTGTTGAAGACCAGGACCACGAAACCGATGAAAAGCACCAGCACGACGACGAACGCAAAGCCGCAGCCGATCAGCACCGCAGGCAGCGCGGAGCTCTTTCGCGCGGGCGCCTGGGCGCCCATCGGCCGCCAGACAGCCCCGTCCCAGTACTGGAGACCGTCGTCTGAGATCCACCGTCCCTGGGCGTCCTGTCTCGGCACCGGCTAAGTGTATTCGGCGGCTAGAGAGGGATATTTCCGTGCCAGCGCGGACTGCGCCGCCGCTCCTTGCGAAGCGCGATGCGGAGGGCTCGGATCAGCTCGAGGCGGGTGCGGCCCGGCTCGATGACGTCGTCGATGTAGCCGCGCTCCGCGGCGATGTAAGGGTTGGCGAAGCGCTCGGTGTACTCGCTCGCCAGCTCGCGCCTCCTGGCGGCGGGGTCCGAGGCGGCCTCGAGCTCGCGGTGGAAGATGATGTTGACGGCGCCCTCCGGTCCCATCACGGCGATCTCTGCCGTGGGCCACGCGACGTTGAAATCGGCGCGGATGTGCTTCGAGCACATGACGCAGTAAGCGCCGCCGTAAGCCTTGCGCGTGATGACCGTGAGCTTGGGCACGGTGGCCTCGCTGAACGCGTAGAGCAGCTTCGCGCCGTGGCGGATGATCCCTCCGTACTCCTGCGCCGTCCCGGGCAGAAAACCTGGCACGTCGACGAAGGTGATGAGCGGGATGTTGAACGCGTCGCAGTAGCGCACGAACCTTGCCGCCTTCACCGAGGCGTTGATGTCGAGCGCTCCCGCCATGACCTTCGGCTGGTTCGCGACCACTCCCACGGGTTGGCCGTCCAGGTGCG
>DAIPXW010000469.1:0-2146 GCA_036783075.1 Candidatus Dormiibacterota bacterium
GGCGGCCTGACGACCCGCCGCGCCACCCTCTGGGCGGTGGTCGTCGGCAGCCAGTAAGGTTCCTATGGATCTTTCGGTTTCTCGTCGATGTGTCGGTGCTCGTCTTATCTGGCATGCCGCCGCCACTGTCGCGGGGCTGCTCGAGCTCAGGGATTGACGGTGCGAGCGTCGAAGAAGTCCTCGGCGGCGACCAAGTGCTTCAGCACGGCGGACGGGATGGGGGAGTCGGCCGTGACGACCAGGACCGCTCCGCTGTCGTCGCCATTGCCGTCCGGGCGCCGGCCGACCGCGGCGGAGACGATGTTCACGCCGGCGTCGCCCAGTACGGTGCCGACCCGGCCGAGCATCCCGGGCTGGTCGCGGTAGCGGAAGATCGCGAGTTGGTGCTCGAGCTGGACGTTGAAGCGTGAGCCCCAGGCCTCCAGCAGGTGCGGACGGTGGCGCCGGCCCAGCACGGTGCCGACCACCCGCGTCGCCTGGTCGCCGCATCGCACGATCACGCGCACGAGGTCGGTGAAGTCACGCGCGTGCGGCCGGCTGGTCTGCGCGACGGAGATGCCGCGTTCCTCGGCCAGCGGGAGCGCGTTGACGTCGTTGACGGCCTCCTCGGTGTGCCCGGTAAGGACGCCCTTCACCACTTGGATGATCAGCAGTCGGTCGTCACGCTCGGCGACTCTTCCGAGAAATTCGACCTCGATCACGTCGATGAACGCGCCCGGCGCGAGCGCGGCGGCGATCCGGCCTAGCCGGGCGCACAGCCCCAGGAACGGCTGCAGCGCCTCCAGGTCCTCGGCGGCTATCGCCGGCAGGTTGACCGCGCTGGTGACGGCGCCGCCGCGCAGCGCGGCGATGACCTGTTCGGCGGCCTGATAGCCGGCGCGGTCGGTTGCCTCGGCGGTCGACGCGCCGAGGTGCGGGGTGACGACGACGTTGGGATAGCCGAACAGCGGATGGTCGGTGACCGGCTCGTGGCGGAACACGTCCAGTGCCGCGGCGGCGACCTTGCCGGAGTCGAGCGCGTCCTTGAGCGCCGCGTCGACGATCAGCGCGCCGCGCGCGACGTTGAGAATCCGCACCCCGTCTTTCATCTTCGCGAAAGCCGCGGCGTCGAGCCAGTCCTCAGTGTCCGGCGTGCTCGGCAGGTGCACAGAGATGAAGTCAGCCGTGGCATACACCTGCTCAGCCGCAAGGGCGCGCTCGGCGCCGAGCTCGCGGAAGCGTTGCTCGCCGACGAAGGCGTCGAAGGCGATCACCCGCATGCCGAAGCCGCGGGCCCGCGCCGCGACCAGCTGGCCGACCCGGCCGAAGCCGAGGATGCCGAGCGTCTTCGAATGCAGCTCGACACCGGTGAACCGGGCACGGTCCCACGAACCGGCGACGAGCGAGGCATGCGCCTGCGGCACCTTGCGGGCCATCGCCAGCAGCAGCGCCATCGTGTGCTCGGCCGCGGTGATCACATTCGACTGGGGCGCGTTGGCGACCACAATGCCGAGACGGGTAGCAGCGTCGACGTCGACGTTGTCCACGCCGACCCCCGCGCGAGCAACGACGCGCAGCCGGGTCCCCTTCGACAGCAACCCGGCGTCCAGCTGGGTCGCCGAGCGGATCAGGATCCCCTCGAACTCGCCGATACGGCGCGACAGCTCGTCGTCGTCCCAGTCGAAGCCGCGCACGACCTCGACCCCGGACGCGCGCAGCAGCGCCTCGCCGGTGCCGCCGATCTTCTCCTTGACAAGCACTCTCATCGCCGGCAGCGCGGGGGCCACAGTCACCGGACGGCTCCCTTCTGTCTGGACCAGAACGCTTCGCAGGACCGCGACCGTCGAACCGATTCAATACGATCTGCATGCCCAACGACAGCATTCCGACCCATCACCGTCGCGCGTCAAGGGCCAGTTTCACCGCCTCGAGCCGCGACATCGGCTGCCAGCGTGTCCGCCGCGCCGCGCCCACCACACCGATGCGGCCGACCGAGCGTGAAAGCGACTCCTACAACAGCTCCGCCGGCGCGACGTCCACCCTGCTGGCGCAGTTCGGCGGCCTGCCGCGAAGAAAACGACAAACGGCTGAGAAGAACGCGCCGACACATCGGCGAGTACCGAATCCCCAGGCCCGGCCCCGCCCGGACCTTCACCCTCAAGTCCGA
>DAIPXW010000470.1:0-2120 GCA_036783075.1 Candidatus Dormiibacterota bacterium
GAGAAGCTCGCCAGCGTGCTGGCGACCCTGGCGGCGGAACAGACCCTGGTGATCGGGATCGACGGGTTCGGAGTGATCGAAGGCATGTGGGCGGCACATGCGGTGCCCGGGCTCGTTGAGCCGATCGCGCGTGGTGAAATGGGTAACGTCCGGCTGGTCGTGGGATTGCACCCGAAGCAACTCGAAAAGTGCTTCCCGCCGCGGTACTTCGACCGGGATGAGATAGAGGACATCGAGATCGACCTCTTCCCTGCGAAGGACTTCGTCGAGCTAGTGAGCCAGCGAATGCGGGCCCTCGGTTACGCCCGCAAGAATTTCGAGGGGCTGGTCCAGGCGTATGACGCCGAGTACCAGCGGCTGGGCGCTTGGGGTGTCGATGCCTTCGGGGACCTCGATCGCCAAGCTAGAAAGTTCCAGGGGGAGCGCGAGCCATGAGCGCCCTGCCGTCCGCCGCACCCCAGCACTCCGCTCTGCTCGAGGCGTCCCTGACGCGCACGCCGGAGCCCGAGCGCTCGCTGCTCAGGCACCTGGCCCCGCTGGCCAGCTTCGACGACACCATCGTCGGCCAGGTCGGCCGCAACATCGGCTCGGGCGAGGTCACTCTGGAGGACCTGACCGGGTATCCGTTCGTCCTCGAGGTCCGGAACAAGCCCGGCCGCTACCGGATCCGGGACGACATGCGCCGGGTGCTCCTGGATTCCTGGTGGGAAGGTCAGCCGTCCGGCACCGTGCCCGCCGACCTCTCCGGGTTCTGCGAGTGGCTGGCCGGGCAACTGGGGCGCATCCGGGGAACGGATCCGGCCGAGGTGCTGAGCGTGCGCCTGTTCGCCAACCCGCCGCACGCCCTGGAGGAATGGGAGCGCCTGTACGCCGAGGCCGACAAGCGATTCGACCTCGTTCGCTGCCAGTCCCTGATCAGGATGCTCGGCTGGGTGGCCGCTGTCAGCCCCGAGGTCGACGCGGTGCGCGAAGACCACGAGACGTACCTGGCGGCGCGCGGCCTGTGGACGGACGAGTGGTACCGGACCGGACCGTTCGTGCTGCCCGCCGCCAGCCGTGAGGTGTTCGACTCGCTGCTCGACGGCGATCGGGGCCGTGTGCTCGAGCTCGGGGGCTTCGGCGGTTACGGCAAGACCATGCACCTCCGCTGGCTTATCGCCCGCCGGTGCGTCCCGGCTGAGGCGCGCATTTGCTGCGCCCGCGTCGACTTCGACACGGTCGATCCGGTCGCCGCCACCCGCGAACCATACCTCGTCCTGCTCGAAATGGCCGACCAGCTCGACCGGCAAACGTCCGGGGATGCCTTCGGGAAGCTCGTGCGGACCTACGCCACCGATCGCTCCCGGCTCTACCGCCGGAGGCCTGAGGCCGCGGCCCGGCTCCCTGACGTTTCGGATTCCGACGACGCGAATGCCCGCTCGGCCGCGGCCGAGGAAGTCCAGCGGCGTTTCTGCGCCCGGCTGGACGAGATGCCGCCGGACAAGCCCGTGCTGCTGATCCTGGACACGCTGGAGGTTGCGCTCCACCTCCCGGACACGCCACGGGGCCCGGCAGTGAAGCCGCTGATGGCCGCGCTGGCCAAGGCGGCGCGGGCCAAATCCGTTCGTCTCGTCCTAGCGGGCCGGTATGAGATCCCCGGGGACATCAGAAGGCTCTTCACTGACTGGCGCGAGCCCTTCAGCCTGCCGAAGTTCACAGATGATGAAGCGCGCACGTACCTGGTCGAGAAACGCCGCGTGGAGCGCGAGGATCACGTGACGGCGGCGATCCAGGCGTCCGAGGACGTGCCGTTCTCGCTGGCCCTGCTGGCCGACCTCATCGAAGAGGACCCGGCGATCAGCTCGGGCAAGATCGCCGAGTACCGCGGCGCGGAATACGCGTACCTGATCGAGAGGGTGGTCAAGCGGATCAGCGAGCTGCCGGTGCGGTGGGTCCTGCGCTACGCGGCGATCCCGCGCCGGTTCGACTACGAATTCGTGCGGGACGTCATCTGGCCGCACGTGCGCGAGGGGATGAGCGAGACAGGAGATCTTGACCGGCCGGCGGACGACGACCTCCCGCAGGAGGACAGGAAGGATACCTGGCCAGCGGGCCAGGCGCCCGCGGCCGACGAGCAGACC
>DAIPXW010000471.1:0-2113 GCA_036783075.1 Candidatus Dormiibacterota bacterium
CATGGCCGCTTCAGAGTCGAGAAGGTCCGCGTCCATGTTCACGTCGAGCAGGTTGGCTCCGCCTCGAACCTGCTCCAGAGCGACCTGCACCGAGGCTGTGAAATCACCGCTTTCGATAAGGCGTCGAAACCGGATCGAGCCGGTCACGTTTGTTCGCTCACCGACCACCACGAACCCGGAGTCGGGGCCCATCTCGAAAGGCTCCAGGCCGCTGAAGTGCGTGCGCGCAGCCCTTTTTGGCACTTCGCGTGGCGGGATGCCCTCCAGGGCCTTGCGGATCTGGCGGATGTGCTCGGGCCCGGTGCCGCAGCAGCCGCCGGCCGCGTTCAGATAGCCCGCCTCTGCGAATTCCTTCAGGAGCCGGCTCGTCGTCGGAGCCTCCTCGTCGTACCCCCCGAACGCGTTCGGCAGCCCGGCGTTGGGATAGCACGTCACGTAGACGGGCGCCTCCCGAGACATGGCCGCGATGTAGGGGCGCATCTCGGTCGCGCCGAGCGAGCAGTTGATTCCCGCCGCGAAAGGTTCGGCGTGCTCGACCGACGTCCAGAAGGCCTCCACGGTCTGGCCCGACAGGTTGCGCCCGCTGCGATCGACGATCGTCACGGACACGAACAGCGGCAGCTCCGGCGCGACCTCTTTGACCGCCGCGATGGCGGCCTTGCCGTTGAGAGTGTCGAAGACGGTCTCGATGAGCAGGAAGTCGACGCCGCCCTCGCGAAGAGCGCGCGCGGCCTCGGCGTACCCGTCGCGCAACTCGTCGAACGTGACGTCGCGATACGAGGGGTCGTCAACCTTTGGCGAAAGCGACAGCGTCACGTTCGTCGGGCCTAGCGAGCCTGCGACAAAACGGTTCTCGTAACCATCCGCCGCCTTGCGGGCGAGGCGCGCGCCCTGCAGGTTCATCTCGTAGGCGAGGTCTTCGAGCCCGTAGTCGGCCTGCGACACGCGCGTCGCGGTAAACGTGTTCGTGGTGATGATGTCTGCGCCAGCCTCGAGGTAGTCCAGGTGAACCTGGGTGACCAGCGCCGGCTGGCTGAGGTTGAGCACGTCGGAGTTGTTCCTCAAAGGCTTCGCGTGGTGGCGGAAGCGCTCGCCGCGGAAATCCTCGTCCGACAGGCCCTTGTGCTGGAGCATCACGCCCATGGACCCGTCGAAGATCGCGATCCGCTGTTTGAACAGCCGATCGAGACGCACTCGGGTCGGTGATGGAGGGGCCACGATGACCCTAAGAGTACGGAAGAGGCTCGATCAGCCTCCGATCGGGCTCCAGACCTGAAAGCGGCCATCGTCGAAGAGCAGGCGGCGACCGCTCGTCGGGAGCGCCGCTATCGCGGCGTTGCGCTGGTCCGGGTGCGTCGGCCCGCTCAGGTACGCCTGCGCGTCGAGGACGACATAGCAGCTCCCGTCGAGGTGGTCGGGAAAGTCGTTGATCGTGTGGCGATTGGCCAGCCATACGGCAAGGCCGTCGTCCGCGTTGACGGGCGCATCGGCCGGGATCATCGCCGTGGCCGTCCGCAGCTCTGGCAGGAGGTTGGGACGTGAATAGAGGCTCTGATCACCGCCGAGGGCGGGCGGAAAGCGACCGGTTCCCCAGCCCAGCAGGAGGGCGGGCACCACGGCGGCGAGGGCGATCGCCGGGCGGATCTTGCGCAGCTCCAGCAGCTTCCGCGCGCCGGCCCCGCCGGCCACGACCAGGGGGAACAGCACCAGCAGGACGTAGTGAAGGTTCAGGACGTTCTGTGGCGTGTGCCCGCTGAGGACGTTCGCCAGGTACGGCGGGATGGCGAGCAGCAGCCAGCGGGGCGCAAGCAGCGGTAGGGCGAACATACCGGCGATGACGGCCGCGACCATGAGCAGCGCGCCAGGTCGCAAGACGGCCTCGATCACGTTGACCGGGGTGAGAGGGAGTGTGGGGTCGAGGCCGAAGAGCCAGCGGTAATAGACGAAGTCCGTGTACCCGCCGTTTCGGACGTGCTGCTGCACAATTCCGGTGCCGATGAGGAACCATGCGCCCGCGAGATAGACGATGAATCGCCAGCGTTTGCGGACAGCGGGCGCCCCGTGCACCCTCATGAGCAGCGCGATCACCCCGACGGTGTAGACCTGGTCCTCC
>DAIPXW010000472.1:0-2105 GCA_036783075.1 Candidatus Dormiibacterota bacterium
GGCCAGCAGCACCGCGCCGGGCAGGTTCGGCCGGCGGGCGGCGGGATCCCGAGCGAGCGGCCGCCCTGGATGATCCCCGCGATCATCGCGGTCGTGGTGATCCTACTCATAGGTGTCGGCACGGTCGTGCTCCTGGGTCACTTCAAGTCGCCTGGCGCCACGGCCGGCCATTCGCCGAGCCCCAAGACCTCGCCCAGGGCGACGGCGAGCGCCAGCCCGACCGCGCCACCGGGTCCGCTGGCGGTGCCAAACTACGGCCCGGCGACCGCAGCTCCGGTCACCGGCATTGCTTTCCTGACAGACGCTGCTGACACGAGCTGCACGATAAACGGCCCCTGCAAGGTGACCGTCGAGATGAAGTTCTCGGCTCCGCAGCACTCGGATGTCGCGTACACGCTCAAGTTCTTCGACCGCTGCACCGGGACCACCACCGACCTGCCGGGCAGCCACTTCACCCCTCCCGGGTTCACGCGGGTCGACATCACGTCGGTCGTGACCTTGCCCACGGGCTCGAAGTCCGCCGCCATCGTGGCGGTCTCGACCACACCCGCGGTCACGGCCTCGGCGCCGCTGCTCCTGGGCGCAGACAGCTGCGCCTGAGCCCTCGGTAGCCCGATACACAACAACCTCACGCGAGCCGAAGCGGCGCGGCGCTCCGGCCTCCTATCCGTCCGGCACTACGACGTCAGCCTTGACCTGACGACCGGCGACGAGAGGTTCGCGTCCGCGGCGACGGTTGCCTTCCGCTGCCTGGAGCCCGGCGCCGAGACCTTCATCGAGTTCGCAGGCGACGTCCACCGGGCCGAGCTGAACGGCCGGCCTCTGCCTGCCACGGTCGAAAGCGGCCGCCTGAGACTGGAGGGCCTTGCGGCGGAGAACTCTCTGACGGTCGAGGGGGTTGGAACCTACTCACGGGACGGCACCGGCATCACGTGGTTCCGCGATCCCGTCGACGGGCGCACGTACCTTCACAGCCAGTTCGCCGAGCACGTCACGTCCCTGGGGTACCCCTGCTTCGACCAACCGGACCTCAAGGCGACATTCACGTTCAGGGTCAAAGCGGCGGATGGCTGGGTGGTGTTGTCGAACACGCACGGCAGCCTGGAGCCGGACGGCTGGTGGGCATTTCCCACCACCGCAGTGATGTCGACCTACGTCACTGCGATCGTCGCCGGCGAGTACCAGGGCTTCCGAGAGGAGCACCGAGGCATACCGCTGGGGCTCTACTGCCGCCGCTCCCTGGCGGAGCACCTGGACACAGACGAGATATTCGAGATCACCCGGCAGGGCCTCGACTTCTTCGAGCGGCGTTTCAATTTCCCGTACCCGTTTAGCAAGTACGACCAGCTCTTCGTGCCCGACTTCGCGTCCGGCGCGATGGAAAACGTTGCCTGTGTGACCCACAACGAGCGCATGGTCTTCCGGTCCAGGGTCACGGACGCCGAGCGCATGTGGCGCGCGCAGACGATCCTCCACGAGATGGCGCACATGTGGTTCGGGGACCTGGTGACGATGAGGTGGTGGGACGACCTCTGGCTCAACGAAAGCTTTGCCGAGTACATGGGGTTTCTCGCGTGTGCGGAGGCGACGCGCTTCAAGTCGGCGTGGCTCGAGTTCGCAAACTTCGTCAAGGCCGGCGCCAAAAGGCAGGACCAGCTGCCGACCACGCACCCGGTCGTCGCGGACATCCCCGACGTCGAGTCGATCAAGCTCAACCTGGACCGCATCACCTACAACAAGGGTGCGTCGGTGTTGCAGCAGCTGGTCGCGATGGTGGGAGAGGTCGCGTTCTTCAAGGGTGTCGAGAGCTACTTCCGGGCCCACGCCTACGGCAACACCGACATGAGCGACTTCCTCGAGGCGCTGGGAGGCGCGTCCGGTCGCGACCTCGAGGCCTGGTCGCGCCTGTGGCTCGAGGAGGCGGGTGTCAACACCCTCGAGGCCTCGCTTGCAATGAGCGACGGGCGCATCGATTCCGCAACCATCCTCCAGACCGCACCCGCGGACCACCCCGCGCTGCGCCCGCACCACCTGCGCGTCGGCCTGTTCGGACTGGACGGGGGCCTTCGCCTGCGAGCCGCGTTCGACGCCGACGTGGACGGCGC
>DAIPXW010000473.1:0-2098 GCA_036783075.1 Candidatus Dormiibacterota bacterium
CCATCGAGCGGATAGCGAGGGCGATCAAGGTGAGCGAGCCGGTGGAGACCGGCAAAAGAGGCATCGTCCAGCTGTAGCAGCTGGGTTTCACAGGGGCCGCCGATCGTCTTCGGCGGCCCCTGTCGTGACGGCGGGCGCTATGTTTGCCGCCGTGACCTCTGAGCTCGAGCGGCTGGCGTGCCAGCTGGTCGCGATCGAGTCCGTCAATCCCGACCTGGTGCCCACGGGCTCGGGCGAGAGCAACATCGCCCGGTTCGTCGCCTCGTGGCTCACGGACGCAGGGCTCGAAGTCGAGGTCGTCGAGCCGGTGGCTGGGCGGCCAAGCGTCGTCGGCATCCTGCGCGGATCCGGCGGCGGCCGCAGCCTGATGCTCAACGCGCACATGGACACGGTCGGTGCCGGCGGGATGGCCCGCCCCTTCGAGCCGGTCGTGACCAACGGCCGCATCCATGGCCGCGGCGCCTACGACATGAAAGGCAGCCTCGCGGCGATCATGGTCGCGGCGAGCGAGGCGAAGAAGCTCGCTTTGAGCGGCGACGTGATCGTCACTGCGGTGGCCGACGAGGAGGTCGCCAGCCTTGGCACGAGCGCTGTGCTGGACCGGTTCCACGCCGACGCGGCGATCGTGACCGAGCCGACCGAGCTCCGCCTGTGCCTGGCGCACAAGGGGTTCGTGTGGCTCGAGGTGGAGACGCGAGGCGTCGCGGCGCACGGCTCGCGCCCGAACGACGGCGTCGACGCCATCGGCCGCATGGGCCGGATCCTGACCGGCCTTGTCAACCTGGACCGGAGGCTGCGCCTGGGCACGGGCCACCGCCTCCTGGGCCGGGGCTCGATCCACGGATCGCTGATCGAGGGCGGCCAGGAATGGAGCACGTACCCGGCGCGATGCGTGGTGAAGGTGGAGCGCCGCACGATCCCGGGCGAGGACGGCGCCACGGCGCTGAAGGAGATGGAGGCGCTGATCGAGATCGCGCGAGAGGACGCCCCGAACCTGGAGGCCTCGGCGAGAGTTGTGCTGGAGCGCGCGCCGTCGGAGCAGAACGCAGACCACCCCGTGGCGCTTGCCGTCGCCCAGGCTGCGCGCGAATCGTTGGGCAGAGACCCCGAACACATGGGCGCGGCGTACTGGATGGACATGGCGCTGACCAACGGAGCCGGCATCCCCACCGTCGCTTTCGGCCCGACCGGCGAGGGCGAGCACGCGGACGTCGAATGGGTCGACGTGGCCTCGCTGGAGACGTGCGTGAGCGTCTACCTGCGCGCGGCCGAGCTCATATGCGGAGCCTGACTAGGGCTCTTCCCTGTATTGCCGCTTGCCGGTCGAAGGGTCCTCGTAGACGCGCGTGAGCTTTCCTGTGGTCGGATCCTTGAAGACTTCGGCGGTGGGCTTGAAGTTTCCCTGGTTCGCTCCTCGGTAGCGGCGATCCCAGATGAAATAGCCGACGACCGCGAAGGCGATCACGAAAACGAGGCCGATCAGCTGCGCCCCCATGTTCAGGGCGCGCTCCGCTCGATGACGGCGGCCGTGCCGTAGGCGACCACCTCGGTCATGGTCTGACCCATCTCGGACGAGTCGAAGCGCATCATGATGACCGCGTTCGCACCCATTGCGCGAGCGTTCTCGATCATGCGGTCGACCGCGTGGCGGCGCGTGTCCTCGACGAGGCGCGTGTACTCGACGATCTCGCCACCGCCAAGCGACCTGAGGCCGGCCATGATGTTGCCGCCTACTCCGCGGCTACGGACGACGACACCGAAAACCTGACCGAGGGCCTGCTTGACCTCGTAGCCCGCGGGACGCTCGGTGGTGGTTACAAGAAGCGGAGCCGTGGACTGCTGTTGCATGGTTGCTTCTCCAGAGGTGATCTCTACCGCTCGATTCAGGATCGTAGTTTGCGCCGTGACCTGAAGTCGTGCGGCTAGCCGATCAGCCCAAGCAGTCGATCCGGTAGGTCTTTTACTTTGACCCGGTCCTGGTTGGTGGAGTCGCGGTGGCGAATTGTCACCGCCTGGTCCTGCACGGTTTCGAAATCGATGGTCAGGCAAAACGGGGTGCCGATCTCGTCCTGGCGCCTGTAGCGCCGGCCGATGTTGC
>DAIPXW010000474.1:0-2094 GCA_036783075.1 Candidatus Dormiibacterota bacterium
AGGGCGAGACGGTCCTGCGCAACCTCATCACCGAGGAAGACGGAATCTACAGCGGCCTGAGGCCGGCGAACAAAGGCGAGACCGTGAACGAAGCCCTCACGCCCATCCGCTTCAAGGGTGGCGTGCTGGGAGCGCTCTGCCTCGGCCGCAAGGGAATGGCGAGCTTCGGCCAGCGCGACGTCGCGGCCCTTGATGAGCTGGGCTCCATGGCCGGCATCGCGGTCGAGAACTCGCGCATCCTCGAGGAGGTCGCCGGCCAGGCATCGAAGCGGGGCACCGCCCTCGACGCTCTAGGCGAGGTCTCCAAGGCGCTGACCACGGTGACGCAGGGACCCAGTGTGCTCGAGAAGAAGACGCTCGAAACAGCCATGCGCGTGACGATGGGCACGGCGGCCCTGCTTACCCGCACGGCGGGCGAAGGCCGTCAGGCAGTGATCATGTCGCTTGGATTCCCGTCCGAGGTCGACGGCATGGAGTTCCAGAACGGCCAGGGGATTATCGGCGCCGTCATGCTCAGCCTGCGCGCCACGGCGGTGCCCAATCTCAACGCCAGCTTCGACCTTCGCTCACCACCCGACCTGATCGCGTACGGCCTCCAGGCCGCGATCTGCATGCCGATGCTCGAGGACGGGCACCTGTGGGGGACGCTCTCCGTGTTCGACGTCAAGAAACGCGAATGGACCGCCGACGACCAGAGTGTGCTCACCACGCTTGGCAACCAGGGAGTCGTCGCCGTGCGCCACGCCGAGCTGTTTGACAACAACCGGCTCAGCATCTGGGAGCTCAAGAGTCTCCAGGAGGCGCTACAGGCTGCGACGTCGACCCTGGATCTGAACCTAGTGCTCCCACGGGTGCTGGACGGCGCGGCCAAGGCGTCCAACGCCAAGATCGGCTGCCTGGCGCTGGACGACTCTGGAAGGCTCGTCTTGAAAGGCGCTTTCGGGACCGATTCGGTCACCGCCGAGAGGCTCGCGCTTGGTTTCGGCGGCGACATCTGCCGCAAGGTGATGGCCCACAACGCTCCTGTCATGCAGGCAATGGACCGCGAGAACACGACCGATAGCCCCCTCAACCCGCGAGCCGTGCTGTGCGTGCCCATCACGCTGCGAGGCAAGCCGACCGGCGTCCTCTTCCTCGCAAAGTACCAGGTGGGCCACGTCTTCACCCCCGATGACCAAAAGCTGGTGACCGAGCTCGCCGCACAGGCCGCGGTCGTAATCGACAACGCGCGGCTCTTCAAGGACCGCGAGGAGGTGATGATCGCGTCCCTCGTGGCGCTGGCGAACGCCGTCGACGCCCGTGATCCGTACACGCACGGTCACTCCGAGCGCGTGACGCAGTACGCGCTCATGATCGCGCGCCAGATGAAGTACTCTCCCGCAGACCCCGGCGCCTGGGATCGACTGGAGCGGGGAGGGCGGCTGCACGACATCGGGAAGATCGGAGTGCCGGACGCCATCCTCTCGAAAACCGGCAAGCTGACCGACGAGGAGTTCGCGAAGATGAAGGAGCACCCGATGGTGGGCTTCAAGATCCTGAGCGGCCTCCGCATGCTGACCGACGAGCTCGTGATCGTCCGCTCGCACCACGAGCGCTACGACGGCAAGGGCTATCCCGACCGGAAGTCTGGTGACGAGCTGCCGATGTTCTCGTGGATCGTCAGCGCCGCAGACGCGATCGACGCCATGACCTCGGACCGGCCCTACCGCCGCGGCATGTCGCTGCAGGTGGCCGTGGAGCAGGTGAGGATCGGCGAAGGCACGCACTTCCACCCGGACGTGGCGCTAGCGGTGCTCGACGCGGCGCGCAACGGCACGCTGAAGGTGGTCGCGTCGAAGTCGATGTACGCCGACGCGCCCCCGATCGGAGCGTTCGAAAACCCCACGACCTAGAAAGGCGCGGGTGAGGACAGATGTCCTCCCCCGCGAGACCCCCTCCTCTCCTCGGCTCCGATGGGAGGTGCTTGGAGAGTGTCGTGCCGAGTGACGGCCGGAGTGAATCCGGCCTCAGGCTCCGCTCAGCGCGTGTTTAGTAACTTCGGGCGAAGGCTATGCGGCGGGTGGCCGGCTTGCCATCGACGAGGCATTTTCCCGA
>DAIPXW010000475.1:0-2093 GCA_036783075.1 Candidatus Dormiibacterota bacterium
CCTGCAACGCTAGCTTCCGATCAACCTAGTTACCCCGGATAGGCGTTTTTGGTGGGTGGCCAGGTCGCTGAAGGCTCCTCGCTGTTCTGGGGGCAGCAGCTCGGCGATCGCGACCATGATCGCGTCCGACGCTTCCTGGTGCGTCACCCGCGTCCCGTCGGCGCGCCTTGAGAGGACGACGAACGGTTTGCCGAACGTGATCCCGACCCGCACCCTCCGCGGCCACTTCGCGCCCTTGGGAAGGCACTCGCGGGTTCCGCTCAACCCGACAGGCAGGACCGGGCACCCCGACTTCTGAGCTATGAAGCCCGCCCCCGGCTCGGGCGGCGCCAAAAGACCTGACTCGACCCGCGTCCCTTCCGGATACATGATCAAGGCGCTGCCGGCCTGCAACAGGGCGAACGATCGCTTCAGCGCGGCTCGGTCCGCGCTGTGCCGCACGACCGGGAACGCGTGGTATCGGGTGAACAGCCAGCGCGTCATCGGCTTGATGAAGTACTCCGACTTCGCCATGTTCCACGTGTCGTCGCGCGGCGTGAAGGCGGGCACCATGGGCGGATCGAGGGTTCCGGAGTGATTGGGACAGATGATCAACGCGCCGCGGCGAGGCACGTTCTCCAGGCCCTCCGCCCTGAACAGCCCGATGAGGTAGACACGCGTTATGAAGCGCATCAACCAGCGCAGAACTGCGTATGTCATCGCGATTCTTGCGCTCCGATGCGGCGCAGGATGATGTCGACGACCTCCCCCACGTCGAGATGATCGGTGTCGATCGATACCGCATCCGACGCCGGCTTCAGCGGAGCCACCGCCCGCTGCATGTCGACGCGGTCCCTCTCTTCCACCTCCTTGCGCATCGCCTCTTCGTCGACCCTCTCGCCTCTTCGCTCGTACTGCGCCGCGCGCCGCCGCACCTTCTCGTCCAGGCTTGCTGTGAGGAAGAACTTGCGATCGGCGTCCGGGAACACGACTGTGCCGATGTCCCGGCCGGCCATCACCACCCCGTCCTGACCCATCTGGCGCTGCTGCCTGACGAGCGCGGTCCGGACACCTGGCGTTGCGGAGACCAGTGGAAGGGCGTCGGCGTGGTCGGCGTCATAGATGCGGTCCGTGAGCTCCACGCCGTCCGCCCAAACGCGCTCGCCGTCGATCCTCAAGTCCACGGTTTCCGCAAGTCTCGTGATGGCTTCGGCATCGCGAGGATCGATGCCACGCTCGGCGGCTATCCGCGTGATCGCGCGATACATCAACCCGCTGTCCACGAAAGTCAGGCCCAGCGCGTCCGCCACGCGGCGCCCCACCGCCGACTTGCCTGACGCGACGCCACCATCGATGGCGACGATCATTCGGGTACCGCGCGCCGGAGCGCCGTCACCTCGGCCTGGCCGAGCACGCGCCAGCCGCCCTCTTTCAGGCGACCCAGCTTCAACGGGCCGAAACCCACCCGCCGCAGCGCCTGGACCTTGTGACCGACGCCGTGCAGCATGCGGCGGACCTGGCGGTGGCGCCCCTCCCTGATGACGATCCTCAGCTCGGCGAGCCCCGAATCCCGGGCTCCTGGAGTGATGCGGATCACCTCGACCTCCGCCGGAGCGGTCACCCCATCGTCGAGCTTGACACCGGTCCGCAGCGTCTGGAGGTCGGCCGAGCTGGGGTTGCCGACGACATGCGCGAGGTACTCCTTCTCCACCTTGTAACGCGGGTGCGTGAGGCGGTACGCAAGGTCGCCGTCGTCGGTCAGCAGCAGGAGCCCGGTGGTGTCGGCGTCCAGCCTGCCGACCGGAAAGAGACGGTGGCCCGCCTTGCCTTCATCGCCCACCACGTCGAGCACCGTGGTTCGGGCGGCCTGGTCTTTCGCGGTGGTGATGACCCCGAGCGGCTTGTTCAAGACGATGTAGCGATGCTTCGTCACCGGCCTCACGGCGCGGCCGTGGACGGTCACGCTGTCGCGGTCTGGATCGATCAAGGCCCCGGTCACCGGCGGCCGCTTGCCGTTGATACGAACCGCGCCCTCGGCTATGAGCTCGTCGGCCGCGCGCCGGCTCGCCACGCCTGACCGCGCAAGGAAGCGGTTCAGGCGTTCTTGTGAGCTG
>DAIPXW010000476.1:0-2093 GCA_036783075.1 Candidatus Dormiibacterota bacterium
CGGTGCGTCGTGGCGATCAGGATGTCCGACTGCTGTCCGATGAGGTCTTCTTCCGAGTAGCCGAACAGCTTGACCACCGCCGGGTTCACGGACTCGATGATCCCGCCCTGGTCGATCGTGGCCAGGCCGTCCGACACGTTGTCGAGCACGGACCGCATGCGCTTCTCGCTTTCCTGGAGCGCGACCTCCGCCCGCTTGCGCTCCACGAACTCGCCGATCTGCGACCCGACGTCGTTCATCACCGCGAGCAGGCCCTCGTCCAGCTCGCGGGGCGCCCACGTGTGCAGAGAGATCATCCCGACGACGCGGCGTCCGCTGCGAACCGGGAAGCCGACGATGCCGTACAGGCCCGAGGCGACCGCGGCCACCGAGCGTGGCGAGCTGTCGGTCGCGAGATCGTTGACCACCACCGGTGCGCCCGACTCCCAGACCTTCCCCGCCAGCCCCTCGCCGCGCGGGAAGCTTGCCTGCGAAGCCGTCGCCTCGTAAGCAGACGTGTCGCGTCCAGGCCGCTTCCACGAGACGACGAAGCTCATCGCCTCGCGCTCGGGGTCGGCCTCCCAGTACTCGCCCAGCTCCCAGTCGAGCGTGCGGCACAGGCCCTCGAGGACGCCTGGCGCGGCCCTTTCCCAGCCGGGCGACGTGACCAGTGCCTGGGTGACGGCGAAGCGCGCGGCTTGCAGCACCTCGCTGCGCTTGCGGTCGCGGATGGTGACGGCGACCGTCTGGAAGTACTGCGGCCGGTTGTCCGGGCCGCGCAGCAGTCGCGCCGTCAGGTCCACCCACACCGGCTCTCCGTCCTTGCGCGTGTAGCGCTTCTCCATGCGCACGCCGGCCTCGTCCCCGGCGAGCATCCGGCGCAGCGCCTCTTGCAGCGCGCCGACGTCCTCCGGGTAGGTGATGTCCATCAGCGAGAGGTGACGCAGCTCCTCGTCGGTGTAGCCCACCAGTTGGCAGAAGGCTTCGTTCACGGTGGTGATCTCGCCGTCGAGCCCCGCGAACGCCATGCCCGCCTGCGCCTGCTCGAACAGCGTGCGAAACCTGGTTTCGCTCTCGCGCTCCGATTGCTCCGCGCGAAGCCTGTCGCTCACGTCGTTGACGAGCACGAGGAGCCGGTGGCTGCGCTCAGACCTGAGCTGGTGGATCGCGACCTCGACCTCTACCCGGCGGCCATCCCTGGTGACCATCGTCGAGTTGTAGCGCTGGGGGACTTCGCCGCCGGCCACCCTCTGCGCGAGGTTTTCCGCCAGCGCCGCGCGGTCCTCCGGCGCGGCGAGCTCGACGAGCGACGGCAAGGCCGTCAGCTCCTCGCGCGAATGACCGCTCAGGTTGATGAATGCGTCGTTGCCCGCGACAAACCTGCCGTCCTCTGCGATCACGAGGCCCTCTCCCAGCTGGCTGAGGGCGGCGAGCAGCGAGGCCTGGCGGTCGGCGTGGAAGCCCAGGTCGCGCTCGACGGCCCGGTTGGTGAGGTAGGCGAGCAGTCCCAGCCCGAGCAGCACCAGAGTCCAGATCACTACCGCCGTCACCGACACCACCCCGGCCAGGACGGCGTAGACCCAAAGGGCGACCAGGCCGGCCAGAGCGACCCCGAACACGTAGCCGAAGTGCCGCGAGTGAAAGCCCAGGTCGAAGTGGAGCAGGATCGTCGCGAACGCGGCGGCGGCGAGCGGCGGGAGGTCGTCGCCCAACCATCTCCCCGCCACCGCGAGGACGAGCACGGTCAGGATCGAGCTCAGGACCATCAGCGTGAGCTGGACCCGCACGCTGGTCGCGAACCTGGAAGCCCGGACCGCCACCGCGACCGCGCCGAAGACGATCCCGGCCGCGATCAGGGCGTACTCCTCGTGCAGGGCGTCGGAGGGGAGGTGAGCCTGCCAGATGCGGTAGGCGACCGCCGCGACGATCGCGGCCGCGGCGAGCCCGTTGATCAGCGGGAGCTTGCCCGACCCGAGCAGCCTCGGCGAGCCGGCGTCGGCCCAGGCGGCCCCGAACAACGGGTCGGCGGCCGGCATTCCGGGCGATCTTGGCTGGTTAACCAACTCGACCACCATAACGTCCGTACCCGCAATTCGCTGCGGGGCCAGTTTTCC
>DAIPXW010000477.1:0-2092 GCA_036783075.1 Candidatus Dormiibacterota bacterium
CCAGCTCGACCAGGGCGGGAAGCTCGAGGTTGCGGACGGTCGCGGAGTCGAGCGCCATCGTCGCGTCCGGTGAGTAGGTCCGCAACGTGAACGAACCTGGCGTGACGCGCGCCTGGTTCTGTTTCAAGTAGTCGAGGATGACGCCCGCGGCCCCCACGGCCAGCGGCGCGTCCGCTGCTCCGATCGATGCGGTGAACGCGACTCCAAGCACATCGCGAAGGCGCTGCTGCCCCCTCACCGGGTCAAACCTGTATTCGTCCACCTCGGGTGGGGTCAGCAGCTCGGCGGGAGCCAGCCGCTGCAGCTCGGCGGCGAGGCGTTCGGCGGGCAGCTGGCACAGCAGAAGCTCGCCAGTTGAAACCTCGCACGCGGCGAGCCCGGCCTCCTTACCGCGCGTCCACGCCGCGACGAGATAGTTGGGGCGCGAGGGGTCCAGATACGCGTCCTCGACCACCGTGCCTGGGGTCAGCACTCGGGTCACATCGCGGCGGACCACCTTCTTCTGCTTCCCCGCCGGTTCCACCTGGTCGCAGATGACCACCTTGTGGCCGGCGCGAAGCAGCTTGCCCACGTACACCTGCCACGCGTGGTGCGGCACGCCGCACATCGGGGCCCGGCCGCTCTTTCCCAGCGGTCGTGAGGTGAGCGTCACGCCCATGACCGGCGCCGCGACCTCCGCGTCCTCGAAGAAGACCTCGTAGAAGTCGCCGAGACGGAACAGGAGGATGCCGTCGGGATGCTGCTCTTTCGCCTCCCGGTACTGGCGCATGACCGGGGTCTGAGAGCCGGCCCCGTCACTCACGCTGCCGGCCTGAGGGGTCCCCGCGAACTCACGGCGAAGCCTCTGAGTTCGTGGGGCATACACCCGTCAACTGGCCGGCCGTCGCCTGCAGGACCCGCACCTGCACGACGTCCCCAGGGGCGATGTCCCCGCCCCGCAGCACGGCGGCGCGCTTTCCCTGCCGGATGCGGCCGTAAGGCCGGCCGAGCTCGTCGCGTCCCTCGATCAGGACTTCGACGTCGCGCCCGATCCAGCGTGCGGTCTTGGTCGTGGCGATGCTCCGCTGCAGCGCCAGCAAATCGTTGAGCCGGCGCAGCTTCTCGGCGGCGGGCACGTCGTCGGGCATCCGGGTTGCGGCAAAAGTGCCCGGCCGGGGCGAGTACATGGCGAGGTGCACGACGTCGAACTCGATCTCTTCGAGGAGGGCGCGGGTGTTGAGGAACGCGGCCTCCGACTCCCCAGGGAAGCCGACGATGACGTCTGTCGCGAGGCCGATGTCCGGCATGAGGCTTCGCGCCCGTTCCACGATGGCGCGGTAGTGGCGCACCTGGTAGCCACGCGCCATGCGCTTGAGGATGGTGTCGTCGCCCGACTGCACCGGCAGCTGGAGCTCACGACAAACCACGTCGCTGGCGGCCATGACCTCAAGGAGCTCGTCTTCCAGGTCCTGCGGGTGCGAGGTTAGGAATCGCAGGCGCTTGAGGCCGGGGATCTGCTGAACCTCTCGCACGAGGGCCGCGAGGCCGCCTTTGCCTGCGGGATCGCGGTAGTCGTCGACGTTCTGTCCCAGGAGCACGATCTCCTTCGCCCCGTCGCACACCGCTTGCCGGGACTCGGCGACCACCTTCTGGCGCAGCGCGGAGGCCTGCGCCCCGTACGAGCCGGCTTCCATCAGCGCGGCCTGCTCGTTCGACTTGGCCTGCTCGAGCTTGGTCTTGAGCTCGGTCTCGTCGAGCTTGGCGACCAGCTCGCCGGCCTTGATCAGTTGACCCGAGTGGATGGAGAGCTTCTCGATCCGGCCCTGGACCTGCGACGCGATCACGCTCGACCTGCGCGAGGTCACCACGCCGGTGAACTCGGGGGCCGGTGGGGGCGCCTTGACGGTGCGAGCCTGGGTCGCCTCGGTGGGGCTAGGCTCGGTGGGCACTGGATCGGCTGCTCCGCACGCTGTGACGAGAAGCAGAACCGGCAGAAATCGCATTGGGGTTGACATGGGGGGAGAGCTCCGTGGTGATCGGATTTTGCGACGCTTGGACGAGGCGCGCGTAGAGGCCGTTTGTGGCGATGAGTTGGTTGTGGTTGCCCTGCTCG
>DAIPXW010000478.1:0-2087 GCA_036783075.1 Candidatus Dormiibacterota bacterium
GGTGTCGAGCTCCGTAGCCAGGCGCACGGAGTCGAGACCCAGCCGGGTGAACGGGTGGTGTGGTTCTGACCTGAGCAGCGCGTCGAGGTCGTCGACGATCTCCATCCCGCCCGCGTAAAGCGCGGTCGCACCAGGTGCCCTGGCCACGACCGTGACATCGGCGCCGTCGCGGCGGGCAGCCAGGGCCGCGCAGTAACCTGCAATTCCTCCTCCGATGACGAGGACCCTTGTCATCGACCGACGATCCGGCGCGTTTCGTCGACGTCCTTCTTCAGCTGGCGCACGAGGTCGTCCGGGGTCGGGAAGGTGATGTCGGGATGCAGCCATCTGACGAAACGCAGCTCCAGCCGGCGCTGGTAGAGGTCGCCTTCGAAGTCCAGCAGGAACGCCTCCACCCTGAGCTGAGTCCCGCCGAAGGTGGGGCGGTAACCGACTGACAGCGCGGCGATGAAATCCCCCTCGGGCGCGCGCACCCGCCCCGCGTAAGCACCCAGGGCGGGCACGAGCTTGTTGGGTTCGATCCCTATGTTGGCGGTCGGGAACCCAAGCTGCCTGCCCACCCTGTCCCCTGCCTCGACCGGACCCGCCATCGCGTATTCACGGCCCAAGAGCTCGTTTCCCTCTTCGACTTGGCCGGCCGTGATCAGCCGCCGCACCTCGGAGCTGTGGAGCTCTCGGCCGTCGATCGTGAACGGCGGGATGACGCTGACGTCGTGGCCGTGGTCTTTGAGCCACTCTGCGTTCCCGGTGCGGCCGCGTCCGAACGAGAAGTCGTAACCGATGACCCAACGCCGTATCTCCATCACCGTGGCGAGCCGGTCGATGAACTCCTGCGGCGACAGCGATGCGAGCTCGCGGTCGAAGCGGAGGACGATCGCGTGCTCGACACCAGCGGACTCGATGAGGGCCAACTTCTCCTGCAGCGTCGTGATCGACTGCGGGCAGTTGGCCGGGTCGAGCACGCAGCGTGGGTGTGGCTCGAAGGTGATCAAGGCGGGTTCAGCGCCGGCTTCCGAGGCCGCCGCCACCGCGTGCTTGATGACGTCGAGGTGGCCAAGGTGCACGCCGTCGAAGCTGCCGATTGTCACGGCCACCGGCCCGATGGGACCTGTTGGAAGCCCAAGATGGACTTTCAGGTAAGCCGTCTCCTCAGGTGAGCACCTTCTCGGGCACGAAGGTGCGCCGCAGCGGGTCGGCGTGCCCCAGGGCGATCAACCTGCCGCCCAGGTCGTGGGCCCTGATGAGCCCCGGACCGGGCTCGGGGAGGACGCGCACCGACCGGCCCTGCCTCACCATCGCCTCCTGCTCCACGCTGAGCCTGACGCGCTCCATGTCCGGCAGTATGACCTCGGGCGGAAGCAGCCTGCTTCGCACGTCCTCCGCCGTCGCAAGCTCGCCGATACCGACCGACGAATCGATCGTCAGTCCGCCGTAGGCCGTGCGCACGAGTCGACCCAGGTAACCGCCGACACCGAGTTTCCGCCCCAGGTCTCGCGCGATCGAGCGCAGGTACGTGCCGCTGCCGCAGCGGATCTCGACCGTTGCGACGGAGTATGGCCCTGGAGTGAACTCCAGCAGCCTCGACTCGTAGACCTCGACCTCTCGCGCTTTTGGCTTTGGATCGTCCCCACGTCGAGCCAGCTTGTACGCGCGCTTGCCGTCGACCTTGACCGCCGAGAAGGCCGGCGGCTCCTGGAGGATGCGCCCGGTGAACTCGGCCAGGGCCGCGAGCACGTCCTCGCGGCTGAGACCACTCGGATCGCCGACCGGCTCACGCTCGGCCTCGGCGTCGTCGGTCGCGGTCGAAAAGCCCAGGTGAATGTCGGCCACGTAAGTCTTCGGCAGCCGGAGCGCGAACTCCGCCAAACGGGTGGCAGACTCGAAGAGGATCGGCAGCACGCCCGTCGCAAGTGGGTCGAGCGTGCCGGCGTGACCGACGCGATGGGCGCCGGTCAGGCGGCGCAACCGGTTGACGGCGGCGAAGGACGTCTCACCCGCCGCCTTGTCGAAGTTGAGGACCCCGGGCGCGAATGCAGAGGCGTCAGCGGTCGGCCGGGGCGGCAAGGATCGCCTCCTTGGCGGCCGCG
>DAIPXW010000479.1:0-2078 GCA_036783075.1 Candidatus Dormiibacterota bacterium
CCGATCGAGCAGGCTCCGCACTCGATGCAGTTGCCGAAGCTGACCAGGTTCTTCTTCTGCTCCTCGTTCCACTCATAGACGCCCGCGGGGCAGAAGTGGTTGCAGTACTTCCCGGTGCACTTGGTTGCGCACACGGTCTGGTCGACCACCTCGATGTGCGGGCGCCCGCTGTCTTCGATGTATTTGACCGTGAACAGCTTGTCGGTGAGCTTCTTCATTCCGCGCCGAAACGCTCCCAGACGCGGCACATCAGGCGAATGGTGTTGATGTAATCCGTCGCGTGGATGTTCTCGTTGGGTGCGTGGACCCGGTTGTCGGGCCGCCCGACGCCGACGGGCAGCACCGTCGGGATGCCCAGGTCGGAAACCACCGGGTGCATCGGGCCGGTGGCCGGCATGAATGGCCACAGGATGGGCTCGCCGTGAAGCTCGCGGACGCAGTCGATCACCGTTCTCGCGACGGCCGAGTCCGGGTCTGAGCGCGCCGGCTTCTCGGCGTCGCTCCACACGATCTCGACCTTTTCGAAGCCGTGCGAGTCGAGGTGCCTCCGCAGCTGAGCGAGGACGTCGGCCGGGTCCTGGTCCGGGATGAGGCGGAAGTCGAGCTTCGCCGTCGCTTCCGCCGGCAGCACGGTCTTGGAGCCTGGGCCCTGGTAACCGGTGGTGACACCGGCGATATTGCAGGTCGGCGTGAACAGCATCTGCTCGATGACCTGTTCCGGTTTGGGATCCCGGACCAGGCGCTCGAAGCCGATGAGCTGCCTGCGCTTTTCGACCTCCGGGTCGATCTTCGCCATCATCTTCCGGTCTTCGTCGGTCGGATTTTTGACCTTGTCGTAGAAACCCTCGAGCCGGACGTTCATCTCCTGGTCGCGCAGGCTCGCGAGCGCCCCGATCATGTACATGGTCGCCGACGGGTAGATCGACGCGAAGCCCGAATGCTGGTCGAAGTCGAGCATCTTGACTCTCAGCTGCACGTACAGCAAACCGCGGCAGCCGAACTGCAGCGTCGGCCTGCCCGCCTCGTCAAACGAGGTGCCCGACTCCCACAGGCAGCCGTCGGCGTGCAGCTTGGCGGCGTGCTCGTGGGCGATCTTCTCGAAGGTCTTGGAGCCGATCTCCTCCTCGCCCTCGACGAGGAACCGGAGCGTCACTGGAATCTCGCCGAGCGACTTCAGCGTCTCGACGGCATGGATGCGGGCCATCACGTCTGACTTGTCGTCGGCGACCCCGCGCGCGACGATGCGGCCATCCTTCTCGGTCGGCTCGAAGGGCGGGGTGCTCCACAGGTCGATCGGGTCGACCGGCTGCACGTCGTAGTGCTGGTAGAGGAGCAGCTTGCGCCGGCCGGTCCCCGGCACTTCCGCGTAAAGGGCGGGCATGCCTCCCGCGTCCAGCGTCTCGACGCGGTCGGTGAACCGGGCCAGGCGAAGGGCCAGCCATTCGCGGGCGGGCCCGACGGCCTCCCGGCCGTGGTTGGAGATGCTCGGGAACGAACACAGCTCCTTCAACTCCTCGACGAAGCGCCGCGAGTTCTTTTCGATGTACGCGTCGACCGCGCTGGTCGAGATCACGGTGCCATTGTTTCACCCGGCTAACCTTGTCGTGTGGCAGAGGCCGACCAGGATTTCCACTTCTCCCCCCGTCCGAATCGCGCCGCCGAGATCAACTGGCACCCGTGGTCGGCGGAAGCGTTCGACGAAGCCAGGAGCAGCGGCCGCCCGATCCTGCTTTCGATCTCGGCCGTGTGGTGCCACTGGTGCCACGTCATGGACGAGACCACCTACTCCCACCCGGGCGTCATCGACCTCATCAACCGCGAATACGTGGCCATCCGGGTCGACAACGACGTGCGGCCTGACGTCAACCAGCGCTACAACATGGGCGGCTGGCCCTCGACCGCCTTCCTGACTCCCGCCGGCGACATCCTCACGGGCGCCACCTATCTGCCCCCCGACCAGATGGCCGATGCCCTGACGCGAGTCGCGTCCTACTACCGGACCAACCAGCCCCAGATCGCGACCAGGGTCCTCGAGGCGCGCAAGAAGGCCGGCTCGAGCGTCGCGCGGAGCGCCGCGC
>DAIPXW010000480.1:0-2073 GCA_036783075.1 Candidatus Dormiibacterota bacterium
GGAGCTGACGTCCCGCCTCGCGGAGATGGGAGCGGACCTGCTCGTGGAGACCATCGCGGGGCTCCGGGGGATCGAGCCGCGCGAGCAGGATCATGAACGGGCGACTTTTGCGCCGCGGCTCAGCAGGAAGGACGGCGAGCTGGACTGGGACCTGAGCCCCGAAGAGATCGATCGTCGAGTGCGCGCGTTTCAACCATGGCCGGGCGTGACCCTCCCGGATCCGTCGGGCGAGCGGATGAAGGTTTTGAGCGGGCGCGTGGAGGGTGGAAAGTACGTGCCGGAGCGCGTGCAGACGCCTGGGCGCCGGGCGCGCGAGGTACGTGGAGATGCCTAAGGACGACGACGAGGTCGAGCGCGACGTCGCAGTCAACCGGCGCGCTTACCACGACTATTTCGTCGACGAGAAGTACGAGGCGGGGATCGCCCTGACGGGGCCCGAGGTGAAGTCCCTGCGATCGGGGAGATGCAACCTCCGCGACGGCTTCGTCCGTATCGACGCGCACGAGGCCTGGATGGAGAACGTGCACATCTCGCCTTACGTGCAGGCGAACCTCATGAACACCGAGCCCATGCGGCCGCGCAAGCTGCTGCTTCATCGCAAGCAGATCGCGACGTTGATCGGCAAGGTGCGGCAGAAGGGGTACACGCTCATCCCGCTGCGGGTCTACTTCAGGCGGAACCATGCCAAGGTCGAGGTGGGCCTGTGCCGGGGCAAGCGCCAGTTCGACAAGCGCGAGGCCATGGCCGAGCGCGACGCCAAGCGCGAGATCGAGAGGGCTATGCGTCGCGGATGAGAGGCCAGGTCAGCATCACGTGGGTGCTGGATTCCGCGCTCCCCGCCTTGCGATAGGTCCGCAGGGCGGCCTCGTTGTCCTCGTCGGTGAGGACCCACATGTCGTAACAGCCTCGCTCGCGCGCGAGCTCGCGCAACGCCGTCACCAGCGCGGTCCCGGTGCCCTGGCGCCGGTGACTCTCGTCGACCGCCAGCTCGTACAGGAACATCTCCGTTCCCTTGTCGGGATGAGTCAGCTCGACACCGCTCACGAAGCCGACCGGCCGGCCGGCCTCGACGGCGATGAAGAGGTGGTGGAGCGGGTCGGCGAGAAAGCGCCGCACGGCGTCTGGGCGCGGCGCCTCGTCGAAGAGGTGGCCGGCGGCCATGACGAGGGTCTCGTCCCCGGTTCCGACTCGCCTGATCTCCGTGGCCGAATCCTAGGCCGCGAGGTTGATGCCGATCGCCCTGAGCCGCTTGTTCAGTGAGTCGAACGCGAACTGGAGGATCTCGCTTTCGGTGTGGCCGAACTCGGTGATGTAGCGAGGATCGGGCGGGTCGAGCGTGCCCGTGACCAGCGGCAGGCATTCGACCAGAGTCTTCTGGATGATGGGCGCGAATCGCTCGGGGTTCTCGCGCACGGCCTCCTGCAGCACCTTGATGCCGAAGCTGACGTGGCGCGACTCGTCGCGCGCCACGGCCGTGAAGCCGCGGTAGAAACCGCGGTCGGTGAGGTTCATCTCGCGCATCGACTCGAGCTCGAAGCGCTGGCCGGTCAGAGCGATCGTGGCCTCGACGATGATGTGGTAGATCGTCACGCCCTCGACGAAGGCGTCGAAGTCCTTCGGGTCGCTGGCCAGCCGCTGTGCGGTCGACGGCAGGCGGTCGTAGAACAGGGTGTTGTAGCCCTCGTTCGTGTCGGGCCTGATCTCGCGCAGCAGCTCGTTCATGTCCCTGGCGTCCGTGCCGACGACGTCATGCCACCAGCGGTCGAAGAAGACCGTGTGTCGCGCCTCGTCGACCATCTGCGTGGAGAGGAAGATCTCGATCTCGGGCGTCGGGGCGGCCCAGACGAACGGCGCGAGCGTCGCCGTGACGCGCTCCTCGCCGTTGAAGAAGAGGCGGTGGGACCAGAGCGTCGACTTCTTCTCCAGGTCGCTCGACTTCAGCCAGTCCTCGCGGTCGAGGGAGAAGTCGAGGTCTCCCACCGACCACTGCTGGGACTCCCAGCGCCGGTACAGGTCCATGTAGGAGGGCATCTTCTCGATGCCGCGGTCGATGAAGGAGAGCACGTCGTCGAT
>DAIPXW010000481.1:0-2063 GCA_036783075.1 Candidatus Dormiibacterota bacterium
CGCCACCACCGCCGCCTCCGCCACCACCGCCGCCACCACCCGCAGGCGGGGGATTCCCTCCGCCTCCACCTCCTCCCGGGGGAGGTTTCCCACCACCTCCTCCGGGCGGCGGCTTCATGTCACCACCGCCCCCTCCGGGTGGTGGCTTCATGCCGCCGCCGCCGGGTGGAGGCTTCGTCCCGCCTCCTCCGGGTGGTTACGCCCCGATGTCGGCGGGCTATGCCGCGCAGCGCACCGACGGGCTCGCCATCGCCTCTTTAGTCATCGGCATCATCTCGCTGGTCTGCTTCTTGGCGTGCCTGGGGATCGTGCTCGGTCCGACGGCCGCCATCATGGGGTTCGTCTCCCGGCAGCGCATATCGTCGAGCGGAGGCGCGCTCGGCGGCGGGACGCTTGCCACCATCGGGCTAATCCTCGGCGTCGTGGGCTTTGTGGTCAGCGTCGGCTGGTTCTTCCTGGCGATCTCAGGCGCGATCAATTCCGGTTCGAGCACGCCCTCGCCCTGACGTAACC
The DNA here is from genome assembly GCA_036783075.1 of Candidatus Dormiibacterota bacterium. GTDB lineage: Bacteria > Chloroflexota > Dormibacteria > Dormibacterales > Dormibacteraceae > Palsa-870. The sequence goes on from DAIPXW010000481.1 coordinate 514, forward strand.
TTCCGCCTGCCGTCCGCGTTGCTAGAATCCCGGTGGGCATGTCCAGGGCCAGGCCTAGGGCCAGGCGATCGCGCTACAACGTCTCCTACCGCCTGACCAGGTCGGTCCCCGCGGCGATCGCGGCCGTCCTGCTGCTGGCGTTGATCACCGGTGTCACGCTGACCTACAAGCGTTTCGACGATTTCATCACCGCGACGACGGGCCACCACATCAACCCCATCGGTGAGGTGGTGCAGGCGGTCGAGCCGGCCCCCGGAACGATCGCGTACAAGCTCAGCCATGGACAGCGCGTCAACATCCTGCTGCTCGGCCGCGGAGGATATGAGAACGACGCACCGTACCTGACAGACTCGATCATGGCCGTCACGATCGATCCGGTGACCAACCGCGTGATGCTGGCATCGATCCCCCGAGACCTTGTCGTGCACATGAACCTGCAGAGCCCGTCTTCGCGGACATGGACCAACAAGATCAACGCGGCTTACGAAGTTCCCTACACGAACATCATCTGCTGCGTCGCACCGCAGTACTCGGGTCACGACGGGGGCGGGCTGGCCGCGGAGCACGAGGTCGGAAAGGTCACAGGGCTGACGTTCGACAAGTACATCGCGGTCGACTTCGTCGCGTTCCGGGACATGGTCAATGCGCTCGGCGGGGTAGACGTCTGCCTCTCGACCAACCTCGATGACACCACTTATCCCGACTACTCGGGCGGCTACCACCCGATACATTTCAAGGCTGGATGCCAGCACCTCAACGGGGAGCAGGCGCTGGAGATCGCGCGTTCACGGCACGCAATCGAACCACAGCAGGCGTCCGACTTCGGGCGCGCGCGCAGGCAGCAGGACATCATGCAGGCGATCAAGAAGAAGGCCACCACGGTGAACGGTTTCGCGAAGGCGCCCCAGCTGCTGAGCGCGCTTCAGAAGAACATCACGACCGACATGTCGATCTCGGACATGAAGGCCATCTTCGACTGGGGCAAGAACCTTCCGGACAGCTCGATCATCCGGGTCGCGCTGACGGCGCCTTCACCCGTGGGCGACGGCAACCTGCTGGACTCCTACAACTGCGGCATGGGAGCGTACGTCTCGCAGCTCTGTGCTGACGACCCGACCTACACCATGATCCACAGTTACCTCGCCTCGGTCTTGATCGACTCCAAGACGTTGGGCGAGAAGGCGCCGGTGCAGATCGTCAACGCCTCCAACAATTTCTCCGACCTGGCCAGCAGGGTGACGTCGATGCTGGACCCGACCGGCCTTCAGCTCGCCGACCCCGTTGCGCACCGGGCGTCGGCCCAAACGGTGATCCTCGACTACTCCAACGGCCAGTTTCCGCTCACGGCCAAGTATCTCCAGACATTCTTCGGTGCCACCGTGGTGCCCGCCACGGCGGCCAGCGCGCCGCCCGCCAGCGGCCAGCAGACATATGGCCTGGTGGTGGTGGTCGGACACGACTACGCCCTACGCTTTTTGGGCGAGTGACGACTGATCTAGAAAAGCGATTCCGGTCCGGCGACGTCCGCGCCCTCGCCAGGGCGATCAGCA
>DAIPXW010000482.1:0-2044 GCA_036783075.1 Candidatus Dormiibacterota bacterium
CGCCGCCGCCACGGCCGGCGCGCTTGCCGTCAACGTCGCAGCGAACCTGGTTCTCATCCCGCCCTTCGCCGGCCTGGGCGCGGCGTGGGCCAACGTCGTCTCGCAGACGTTCCTGGCCGGCGCCTACTACTGGGCCCTGTGGCGCAAGACCGGCGAGCTCAGAAAAGAGGCGATGACGTGAGCTCGGCGGCACATCCCGCACGTCTGAGCGTCATCGCGACGTCTCGCAACGATGAGCACGGCGGCCACCTGCTCGCGCGCATGCAGCTGTTCGTCGAAGGCCTGGCCGAGCAGGCGGATCGCTTCAGACTGCCGGTCGAGCTGATCCTGGTGGAGTGGAATCCACCCGCCGATCGACCCCCTCTGATCGAGGCCCTGCGGTGGAACCCGTCCGGCTACTTCCAGCCCCAGGTCATAACCGTTCCAGCCGAGCTCCATCGGACGTATCCCCATGCCGACGATCTGCCGCTGTTCCAGATGATCGGCAAGAACGTCGGAATCCGCCGTTCTACCGCGCCCTTCGTCCTCGCCACGAACATCGACATTCTCTTCAGCGATGAGCTGTTCGCCTTCATGCAGACAAGCCTCCAGCCGCACGCCATGTATCGGGTCGACCGGCATGACGTCCGTGCGGAGCTCGATGGGCCCCGGCTGCCCTCGCCTGCTGAGTGCCGAGCCCTCCCGGTACTTCGCGAACATGGTCTCGACGGCATGCGATACCCGCACGGCCGACCTCCCGCGGTCCACGTCCAACGGGAGGACGGCCGCCTTGGCGTGAAGCCGGCGGTTGCGGAATTGGCTCGCATGGCCACGGCGGCAAGGGACCGCATCGTGCTGCCCAGGCTTCACACCAGCGGCTGCGGGGATTTCACGCTGGCCAGCCGGGAGATCTGGTTCGACATGCGGGGTTATCCCGAATGGCCGATCTTCTCCTGGCACCTGGATGGGGTCGTGCTCTATCAGGCTTACGCGGGAGAAGTCGAGATGATCAACCTGCGACCTCCCATGGTTGCCTTTCACCTGGAGCACGGCGAGGGTTCCGGCTGGACGCCTGAATCAACACGGCTTTTCGACCGCCTCGACGCTGCCGGAATCCCTTACTTGAGCACCCCGGAGTACCGCAGCGTGGCGCGCAAGATCGTTCGCGGAGGCCGCGGCTTGCATCCTTTCAACGACACCGGCTGGGGGCTGGTGTCAAGTGAGCTGACTGTGGCGCGGCCCTCGTCATCAACCGGCGGTCGAGCCTGACGCCGAGCGGCTGCGCAGCCGGTCAGCCCGGCGAGACGAACTTGAGATCGGCGGATGCCAGACCCCAGTCAGGACCGTTGAAAGGATAGAAGTCTTTCTTCTTGGCGAGGATGCCGCGGGCCAGGCTGTCATAGCGGTTCCCGGTCAGGTATGGCACTCCTGCGGCGTCGAGGCGGTCGAACAGATGGCGGGCGCCCTCCGGTGTCCAGCCTGAGCCCTTGCCGTGCTCCAGGTGAAACGCAACCATCGGTGGGCGCAACGTGAGCATCTCAACTCCGGCTTCATACGCCAGGACCATGACGAGGCTGTCGAGGTGGAAGGAGTACATCGGCCATTCCGGGTAGCCTCGCATCGCCTCCCATATCTCGCGGCTCGTGAGGGTGAAATCGCCGCATCCCCAGGTAAACAGGGCCGGCAGCGAACCGCCGTGCAGAACATCCCACACGGTCTTGTTGAGCCGCGACCTCGCCGATACGAACCACGGGGGGCGCCTTCCGTCTGGATAGTGCGCGCCATCCTGCCGGTGCGCTCGGAGCCAGGGCAGAACTCGACATTCGGCCGGTGACGGCAACGGCACCCGATCGAGGTCAGCCTCGACGTCCAAACGGTCGACTCGATACATGGCGTTTGGTGTGAGGCTGTCGCGAAAGGATTCGAAGAGCTCGTCGCTGAGCAGGATGTCGATGTTCGTCGCCAGCGCAAAAGGCGCGCTCGCGCGCCGGATGCCGACGTTCTTGGCGATCATCTGAAAGAGCGGCAGCCCGTCCGCGTGCGGAAAGCCCTCGTGCACCACTCG
>DAIPXW010000483.1:0-2040 GCA_036783075.1 Candidatus Dormiibacterota bacterium
CGTGGTGATGGATGTGCGGCTGGCCGACGGCAGCGGGATCGAGGCGACGCGCGAGATCCGGGCCCGGCTGGAGAAGACCCAGGTCCTGATGCTCACCTCCTTCGCCGACGACGAGGCGCTCTTCGCTTCGATCATGGCGGGCGCCGCCGGTTACGTCCTGAAGCAGATCCGTGGCGGGGAGCTCGTGCGAGCGATCCGCGAAGTCGGTGCCGGGAAGAGCCTGCTCGACCCCGAGGTCACGAAATCGGTGCTGGAGCGGCTGCGCAAGGGCAAGACGATGCGCGACGAGAAGCTCGCGCGGCTCTCCGCGCAGGAGGAGCGCATCCTGACACTCGTCTCGCAGGGCCTCACCAACGGCCAGATCGGCAAGGAGCTGAGACTCGCCGAGAAAACGGTCAAGAACTACGTGTCGACGATCCTGTCCAAGCTCGAGGTGGCCCGCCGAGCCGAAGCGGCAGCCTACCTCGCAAGGCACACCACGATCCCAGGCTCGAACGCTTGATCACTACCCTCTCCCGTAAACGGGAGAGGGTCAGGGTGAGGGCCGCTACAGCTTCTTGACCGCCTTCTCGAGCCGGCTCGCGATGGACTCCGCCAGCTCCTTGACCGTGCCCTCGGCCACGCTGTGCATCAGCGCCTCGTCGAGCTGCTCTCCGAGCTTGCCCAGCGGTGGCCGGTACATCCCGCTGACCGTCAGCCGCGTGACGTCTTTGTCCACCGGCGCGAGCTCGATCTTGCCCGTCATCTCGGGAAACAGCATCTTGGGGAAGGTCGCCTTCCAGGTCAGCGGGATCACGGTCCAGGTCGAGGTCTTGACGGGCGCGCCCAGCTCCACGGTCACCTTCTTGCGCACCGGCACGCCCGCGACGTGCACGCCCACCGCCGCCACGTTCTTCCCACCCAGCCTTGGAAACCACTTCGGCGGGCCTTCCATGAGCGCCGCGGAGCAGGCTTTCACCGGGAGGTCGATGTGAACGGAGTGCTGGATGAACATGTCCTGGGTGTCAGACCGGACGCCGCTTCGGAGCGCCGCCCATCCGCTGGATGATCGACCGGATGGGGTCGAAGTAGACATCGTCCATGCGTTCCTTGAGCGGGATGATCGCATTGTCGGTGATCTTGATGTGCTCGGGGCAGACCTCCGTGCAGCACTTGGTGATGTTGCAGAAGCCCACGCCCGCCTTGCCCTTGAGCATGGGTCGCCGGTCGAGGACGTCTTTGGGGTGCATGTCGAGGCTCGCGATGCGGACCATGAACCTGGGGCCGTAGAAAGCGCTCTTGGCATCGTGGACTCGCAGCACGTGGCAGACGTCCTGGCACAGGAAGCACTCGATGCATTTGCGGAACTCCATCACGCGCTCGACGTCCTTCTGCTGCATGCGCCAGGGCTCGCTGCTGTTAGCCTCCTTGTCGCTCGGGGTGAACGGTGGGATCTGCTTGTTGACCTCGTAGTTCCAGCTCACGTCCGTCACCAGGTCCTTGATGACCGGGAAAGCTTGCATGGGCCGCACGGTCAGGCTGCCGCCGTACTCGGAGATAGGGGTCTTGCACATCAGTCTGGGGAACCCGTCGACCTCGGCCGAGCACGAGCCGCACTTGGCCGCTTTGCAGTTCCACCTGACCGCCAGGTCGGACGCCATGTTGGCCTGCACCCACAGGACGGCGTCGAGCACCACCATGCCCTCTCGCACCGGCACGCGGTAGGAGACGATCTCCCCGCCTCCCGAGTTGCCCCGCCAGATGTTCAGGTCGAGATTCGATACCTCTGGAGCCGCGCCCTGCGAGCGAACGGCATCTGTCATTCGGTCTCCTCCGGCGTGTACCTGGCGTAAGAATGGTGCACCGCCTCGGCCAGGTAGTCCGGCATCGGCGGCTGACGCTCGGCCTTGACCCGCATCCCGTCGGGTGTCTTCTGCGCCATGAAGTTGACCGACGTCAGGTCGTCGTCGGTCTTGGGATAGTCCGAGCGGGCGTGGGCGCCGCGGCTCTCCTTCCTTTCTATCGCGGATCGCAGCAGGGCCTCCCCGTTGACCAGCATCG
>DAIPXW010000484.1:0-2039 GCA_036783075.1 Candidatus Dormiibacterota bacterium
CTCGCGCGCGAGCAGCACGCGATCCGCGAGACGGTGCAGACCTACGAGGCCTATCGCCGCGCGCAGAAGGAGTTCGAGTCGGCCCGTGAGATGCAGAAGCACGAACGCGACCCGGAGATGCAGGAGTTCCTCAGGGCCGAGGAGCACCGTGCCGCCGCGCAGGCCGCCGAGCTCGAGGAGAAGCTCAAGGTCTTGCTGTTGCCCAAGGATCCCAACGACGACCGCGACGTCGTGGTCGAGATCCAGGGGGCGGAAGGTGGGGACGAGGCGGCGCTCTTCGCGGGCGACCTGTTCCGGATGTATGCGCGGTGGGCCGAGCGCAAAGGCTGGAAGGTCGAGGTGGTCGACTCGTCGCCCACCGAAAAAGGCGGTTTCGACAAGATCGAGTTCGAGGTCCACGGGCATGGCGCCTACTCGCAGCTGAAGTACGAGGGCGGCGTGCACCGGGTGCAGCGGGTGCCCAAGACCGAGGCGCAGGGCCGCATCCACACGTCCGCGGCCACCGTCGCCGTGATGCCCGAGGCCGACCCCGTCGAGGTGGAGCTCAAGCCGGAGGACATCGAGGTCAAGACCTCCACGTCGCAGGGGCCCGGCGGCCAGAGCGTCAACACAACCTACTCTGCGATCAGGCTCACGCACAAGCCGTCCGGCCTCGTGGTGAGCATCCAGGACGAGAAGTCTCAGCTCCAGAACAAGGAGAAGGCGATGCGCGTGCTGCGGGCGCGGCTTTACGAGATGAAGCTGGCCGAGCAGCAGGCCGCGATCGGCGCGCAGAGGCGGGGCATGGTGGGCAGCGGGAACCGGTCCGAGAAGATCCGCACCTACAACTTCAAGGAGAACCGGGTCACCGACCACCGGATCAAGCTCACGCTGCACAAGCTCGACCAGGTGATGGGCGGCGACCTCGACGAGCTCGTCTCGGCGTTGAACAACGCGGACCGGGCCGCCAGACTCGACGGCAGCGCCGAGTGACGATCGTTGAAGTTCTGAAGCTCGCCTCAGAGCATTTCCAGAAGCACGGCTCCGACTCGCCGCGCATCGACGCCGAGCTCCTCCTCGCGCACGCGCTTGGCCTCAGACGCCTCGACCTCTACTTGAAGTTCGATCGCCCACTGACCGACCGAGAGCTGACGGCGTACCGCGGCCTGGTGGCGCGACGCGCCAAAGGCGAGCCGGTCGCGTACATCGCGGGACACAAGGAGTTCATGGGCCTGGACTTCGCCGTCACGCCGGCGGTCCTCGTGCCGAACCCAGACACCGAGGTCCTGGTCCAGGAGGCGATCACGTTGGCGCGGGCGGCAAACCACCCGGTCCGCATGGCGGACGTCGGCACCGGCAGCGGGTGCATCGCCATCGCGGTGGCGCACTACGCGTCCAACGTCACCGTCGTGGCGTCCGATGTGGCACCCGATGCGCTCGCGGTCGCCGCACGGAACGTCACCGCACACGGGCTCGAATCCAGGATTCAGCTCGTGTGCGGTGACTTGATGGCGCCGCTGGGGGGCTCGTTCGACATCGTCTGCGCGAACCTGCCTTACGTCGCCGCAGGCGCGCGCCTGGCGGCCGAGGTCGTGGCGCAGCCCGCGGGAGCCCTCTACGCGGAGGAGGGGGGCTCGGCGCTGGTCACCCGCCTGCTCGCCGAGGCGCCCGCACGGTTGAACCCCGGCGGTCGAGTGCTGGCCGAGGTCGATCCCTCGATGCTTGATCAGGCTGTTCGGGCGGCGAACGGCGTCTTTGCGCAGCACCGCGTCCTCAGGGACTTGGGCGGGCAGGAGCGTGTGCTCGAAGCTTGGTCCTCCATCCCCCCGAACTCAGAGCCTTCGGCGTGAGTTCCCGGGGACCCCAGATTTTGAAACCGACTCGCGCCGGTCTCACGCGCGCCGCCAAGCTGATCCGCGCCGGGGCAGTCATCGCTTTTCCCACGGACACCGTGTACGGCCTCGGCGCCGCGGCCGACGACGAGCTCGCGACCAAGCGCGTCTATCACATCAAGGGAAGGCCGGTCGGGATGCCGCTGATCCTGATGGTCGCCGCGGAGT
>DAIPXW010000485.1:0-2016 GCA_036783075.1 Candidatus Dormiibacterota bacterium
GCGGAATCGGTCCGGGCCATCGAGCCGGACCTGCTCGGCGTCCACAAGGACGGCTCCGTCGACGAGCTGGTCAAGACCTCGATGGCCTTCCTCGAGCTCCTCTTCCGGTCCCTCGATCCGGCTTCGCGGGTGCCCTGGAGCGAGTACTACACCGTCGCCCGCGAGGCCTCCCGCCGCTACGCGGAGAAGGGAGTCCCGCTGGAGTCTCTGATGGAGGGCCTGGCGGTGTTCAGGCGCTCGGTCGTGGCGCGGGTCACCGAGGAGGTGGCCGAGAACGAGTACGCGGACGAGGTGCTCCTGCTCGCTCAGAGCCGCCTTGGCGACGTCATCGAGCACATCAACTCCAGCTTCATCCGCGGCTACCTCGATTACACCGAGACGCGACACCGGGCTCGCCAGACCGAGCTTCACGGGCTGTACCACATCGCCAGCGCGCTCGGCCGCTCGCTGGACGTGACCGAGATCGCAGAGGTCGGCCTGCGCGAGACGCTCAAGGTCCTGGGCCTCCAGGCCGGCGCCGTGTGGGTTCGGGAGGGCGCGCGACTCAAGCTGGCCAAGACGATCGGGATGCAGCCGGGTGAGGAAGAGGAGTTCTCCGAGTCCGGGCGTTCGGGCCTGGTCAAGGTCGTCGAGGTTTCGTCGGGCCGCGCCGAGTCTCGCGTCGATCGCATCGCCGGGGAGTGGAGCGCGATCCGCGCCGAGCTGCGGACCAAAGGCGTGCTGCTGGGCGCGATGACCGTTGCCACGCGCCTGCCCAGGACATTCGAGTCGAGCGACCTCGAGTTCGTCGCCGCGGTCGCCGACCAGATCGCCGTCGCCCTCGACCGCGCCCGCCAGCACACGCGCGAGGCGAGGACCGACTACCTGACGGGTCTCACCAACCGACCCGAGTTCGAACGCGCGATCGACCGCGCGGTCGCGGCCGCGCAGCGGCACAAGCGCCGGCTGGCGCTGATGATGCTCGACCTCGACGGCCTCAAGTACATCAACGACTCGTACGGGCACCATGTCGGTGACGAGTCGATCCGCGTCCTGGCGCAGGAGCTGCAGAGGGCCGTGCGTGCGACGGACACCTGTGGCCGCCTCGGGGGTGACGAGTTCGGCGTGGCGATGCCCGACGCTGATGAGCGGGACGTCCGAGAGGTTGGGGCCCGCGTGCGCCAGTCGCTCGAGGATCTGAACCGCACCAACAAGATGACCGTTCCCGTCGAGTTCAGCATCGGGATCGCCGCATGGAAGCCGGGAATGGACTGGCAGGCGATGTACCAGGTGGCGGACAAGGCCCTGTACGTCGACAAGCGCCGCCGGCAGGCGGGCCGAAAGAAGGTTGGAGAAGCCCAGGCCTGACGCGGGGCCATCGGGCACGGTCCTCGGCGCCGCCTTCTTCGAGCGCGAGACCGTCACGGTCGCGCGCGACCTGCTGGGCAAGGTCCTGGTCCGTGAGCTCGACGGCCACAGGCTGTGGGGACGCCTCGTCGAGGTCGAGGCCTACATGGGACCGGAGGACCTGGCCGCCCACTCCGTCGGCGGTCGGCGCAGCCCGCGCAACGAGGTCATGTACGGCCCGCCCGGCCACGCCTACGTCTACTTCACGTACGGCATGCACCACTGCCTGAACTTCGTGACCCGGCCCGAGGGTGTGCCGCAAGCGGTGCTGGTAAGGGCGCTCGAACCCGGTCCAGGCGTGGGGCGCTGTGGCGGTCCAGGGCTCGTCTGCCGCGCGCTCGAAATCGACCGCGCGCTCAACGGGGTGGTGCTGGAGCCTCCGGCGCTTTACGTCGTCGACGACGATGCGCCCAGACGGCCGATCATCGCGACGCCGAGGATCGGCATCTACAACTCAGGCGACTGGCAAGACCGCCCCCTGCGCTTCTGCTGGGACTCCCCATATCTCTCGCGCCCGCTCCCGAAAAGGCCTAAACGAGGCGCATAGGAGGGGGTCCCGCGGGGGAGGACTTACGTCCTCACCCGCGCCTTGAGGCGCGGTGATCAGGCCGGCTTCATGCCGGCCGTCAC
>DAIPXW010000486.1:0-2007 GCA_036783075.1 Candidatus Dormiibacterota bacterium
CGCGCCGAAGTCCACACCCGCTCGCAAGAGGACCCCGAAGAAGAATGGCTGAACAATCAGTAGGTCCGAACCTGGACGCGCTTGCTGACCAGCGCGGGACCGTGGGCGGCCCGGTGCTCACACAGTGGTTCGCCACCGCGGACCTGGACAGGCTCGACGTCTACGAGTCGCTGGGCGGCTACTCGGCGCTGCGCAAGGTCGTCACCGAGATGACCGCACAGCAGGTGATCGACGAGGTCAAGGTGGCCGGCCTGAGAGGTCGTGGCGGCGCCGACTTCCCGACCGCTATGAAGTGGTCGTTCGTGCCGAAGGACCACCCCGGCCCGAAGTACATCGTGGTCAACGCGGACGAGTCGGAGCCGGGCAGCGCCAAGGACCGCTACCTGCTGGAGAACTCACCCCACGCGGTGGTAGAAGGCGCGGCCATCGCCACCTTCGCCATCGGTGGGCACACCGCCTGGATCTACATCCGCGGCGAGTACGACCTTCCCTACGAGATGCTGCGTGACGCGATCGCAGAAGCTCACGGCAAGGCCTATCTCGGCGACCATCCCTTCGGCTCCGACCATCCTCTCGACGTCCGGTTGTACCGCGGCCACGGCGCCTACATCTGTGGCGAGGAGACCGCGCTCCTGGAGTCGCTCGAGGGGAAGCGGGCGCAGCCTCGTTCCCGTCCGCCGTTCCCCGCCCTCAAGGGCGCGTGGGGCATGCCGACGGCGGTGAACAACGTCGAGACGCTGGCGACCGTGCCGTGGATCATCCGCAACGGCGGCGCCGAATACGCCAAGCGCGGTACCGAGAAGGCGAAAGGCACGCGCATGGTCACCGTCAGCGGCGACGTGAAGCGCCCCGGAAACTACGAGATCGAGATCGGCGTCACCTACCGGCACATCATCGAAGAGCTCGCGGGCGGCGCGCTGCCCGGCCGCAAGCTCAAGGTGTTCTGGCCCGGCGGCTCGTCCGCCAAGGTCCTCCCCGCCTCGATGCTGGACACGTCGACCGACCTCGACGGCCTCAAGGCGCTCGGCACCATGGGCGGGTCGGGCGGGATCATCGTCATGGACGACTCGCACTGCGTAGTCAAGGCGGCAGCGCGTCTTTTGCGCTTCTACGCCCACGAGTCATGCGGCAAATGCACGCCGTGCCGCGTCGGGACCAACTGGTCGGTGCGCACATTCGACCGCATCCTGGCCGGGGAGGGCAGCGAGATCGAGCTCGCCCTGCTCGACCGCGTGCAGCAGCAGCTGCAGGGCGGTCGCTGCCTGTGCGGCCTCGGCGACGCCGCCGGCTGGGTGATCCAGTCGACCATGACCCACTTCCGCGCCGAGTACGAGGAGCACTGCCTCCACCAGACCTGCTCAGTCGAAAAGGCTCTGGTCAATGCCTGACGTCAAGATGGTCAACCTGACCATCGACGGGCGTGCCGTCACCGTGCCCGACGGAACGCTGGTGGTCGAGGCCGCCAAGACCGTCGGCATCGAGATCCCCGTTTTCTGCTACCACCACAAGCTCGAACCCGTCGGCGCCTGCCGGATGTGCCTGGTCGAGATCTCGCCGGGGCCGCCGATCGCCCAGGCCGGCTGCATCCGCCCGGTCGCGGAAGGCATGGTCGTGAAGACGCAGAGCACGATGGCCGTCCAGGCCAGGGCCGACATCCTCGAGATGGAGCTCGTCAACCATCCCCTGGACTGCCCGGTCTGCGACAAGGGCGGCGAGTGCCCGCTGCAGGACTTCACCTTCCGGCACGGATACCCGACCAGCCGCATCGACGCGCCTCGCCTGCACTTCAAGAAGCCGATCCCTCTCTCCGAGAAGATCGCGCTGGACCGGGAGCGGTGCGTGCTCTGCTACCGCTGCACCCGCTACTACGACGAGGTCGCGTGGGAGCAGGAGCTGACCGTGGGACAGCGTGGTGTGCACTCGTTCATCACGAGCCAGTTCGACCGGCCGCTGCAGTCGAACTTCAGCGGAAACATCATCGACCTCTGTCCTGTCGGCGCCCTCACC
>DAIPXW010000487.1:0-2004 GCA_036783075.1 Candidatus Dormiibacterota bacterium
GCGCTTCAGCCCCCAGACGACGCTTCCGACCACCGCCCTCGGGCGCGACATGACCGAATGCGCCGCTCGCGGGCGGCTCTCGGTGTACTCGGGCTCTAGGTCGCGCCTTGCCCGCCCCGAACGACTTCCGCATCTGGGGGTGCGACTACCCTTCGCCAGCCCACGCAGGAGTCTGGAGGCTGGAGCAGTGAGTGAGCTTCAAGGCATCGCTCGGTTCAAGTTCGATGAGGGCAAGCTCGAGGAGTTCAAGCGCTTGTCCGCTCAATGCATGCAGATCGTGCGGACCAAGGACACCGGAACGCTGCAGTACGAGATGTACTTCAATGACGACCAGTCCGAGTGCATCGTCCTCGAGCGGTACAAGGACTCCGAGGCGCTTATACAGCACGCCGCGAACGTCGGGGATCTCATGGAGGCGATCCTGGCCACGGGCTCCGTTTTCCGGCGAACTCCTCGGTGAGCCGAGCGCCGACCTCAGAGCGCAGCTGGCCGGCGGCCCGGTCCGTCTCTTCACGCCCTTCCAGTCGATGTAACCATCGCTGGTCCGGCCCGCCTCGGGGTGCCGTCATCCGGCGGTATGACGTGCGGCGGGCGACCACGCGATCGGGTGATCGCGTGAGAGCAGAACGATCTTTCGGTACGCCCTCACTGGCCTGCCTGCCCAGCACTCCTAGCGTGCCGAACGCGGCTATTCGCGCGCTGAGCCCAGTCCAGGGCCGGTTACGCAACGTAAGCGAGACAATCGAGCAATGGCACGCGTGCCGGGTACGCGCATGTCGTCATCGTTGACCCTGCCATCCCGTTGCTCGGTCTTTCACGAAGTATGAGGATGGGATGGCCGCCACCGGTATCAAGGCGACACGCCGGGACGCCAGATCCGGGGGACTTGGGCAAGCTCAAGGAGGGTGCGGTGGCCGTGCCGCCTGGGTAGGCCCTGATGCCCCGGTGGCGGGGTTCGATGAGGCGCGGCGGCGGATACGGTTGGGAGCCATGATGTCGGAACCTGGAAGCGGGGAACGTGCCCTGCGGAGCAAGTTCATGTTGATCTTTCGCGGGGGTGCTGTCGCGCGGCACGATCTGTCGCCCTCGGAGCTTCAGGCCCACGTGGAGAAGTGGTATCGCTGGTCCGATGAGCTGGCCCGGCAGGGCCGGCGCAACGCCGGAACCGCGCTCGACAACCCGGGGGCCGCGGTCCGGGGCCACGAGCGCGTGGTCACCGACGGCCCGTACGCCGAGTCGAAGGATCTGGTGACCGGCAGCATGATCTTCGAGGCCGCCTCCCTGGAAGACGCCGTCGGCGTGGCGCGCACGTGCCCGACGTATGAGTTCGGCGGTTCCGTCGAGGTGCGGCCGGTCCAGGACCCTCGGATCTGAGGCTCGTGGACGAACGGCCCGCCGCGGTGTCATCGACGGAGCTGGTCGAGGACCTGTTCCGGAAGGAGTACGCGCACCTGGTCAGCGCGCTGACCCGGGTCCTGGGCCCGTCCAGCATCCCGCTCGCCGAGGACGTCGTCCACGACGCGCTGGTCAGTGCCATGCACGCCTGGCGCTTCGGGTTGCCGCAGGACCCGAAGGCGTGGATCATCCGGGCCGCGCACAACCGGGCGATCGACATCATCCGCCGGGAACAGCGCCACCGCTCGTTCCTGCCCGAGCTGGCGACGACGACGGCGCTGGCCGGCACGATCGAGGCGGCACTGGCCCCGGCCGCCGAGAGCGCCAGCCAGCTGGCGATGATGTTCGCGGTTTGCGACCCCGGCCTGAACCGCGAGACGCACGTGACCCTGATCCTGCGGTGGCTGTGCGGTCTGTCGCCCAAGGAGATCGGCCAGGCGTTCCTGGTCGATACCCAGACCATCGACCGGCGGCTGCACCGGGGTCGCGGCCGGCTGCGTCAGCTGGGCCGGCTGCCCGACGTGGAGGACCTGCCTGACATCGGCGCCCGGCGGGATTCCGTGCTGCGGTCGCTCTACCTGCTGTTCAGCGAGGGCTACCACAGCAGCA
>DAIPXW010000488.1:0-2001 GCA_036783075.1 Candidatus Dormiibacterota bacterium
CCAGGCCGGGGTCGGCCGTCGTCGCCGGCTGCTGCAGCGCCGCCATGAGCGCCATCAGGCGTGCCCTCGCGTCGTCGTAGGCAGGCGGCACGCGCCGGAGGTCGGCAAGGATCTCCGGCTGCGACTGACCGGTTCCGGTTTCGAGCACGCTCGCGGCGAAAGTCGCGGTCGCGGCGTCCGTCGGAGCGGCGTCGCGAATCAGGTTGTAGGCGTCCTCGACGGCCTGCCGATATATGGAAGGCGCTGCCGTGTCGGCCGATGCCGGCACAGGCGAGGCGGTGACCAACGCCAGCGAAAGTGACGCCAGCATCACCACGCGGAGACCGGTGCGGCGTATCAGTGGATTCTCACGTCGCGGGTTGTGTTGCTGTGAGCCGCTGCGCCATTTGGAACAGGTCGAGCGCTTCGCGTCGAACACGCAGGTCGAAGTAGATGAGGACGATCGCGATCTGTATCACGGGGTTGACCAGGGAATCGACGATCACGCTCGAAGCGCCGGAGATCCAGAACACCACCGCGGACGAGACCACGAGCTGAAGCAAGGTTTGGCCCAGCGCGATGAAAGCGCTGAGCGCTATGCGCGCGACATAGAAGACGACGAGCATCAGGAAGACGATCAGGAATGTTCGCCACCACCTGCCTTCGACCAGCCGCCAGCTGCGTCCCATCGCCGCGCCAAGCCCGACGTTCTCGACGAACATGACCGGCATCACGACGATCCAGCTCACCCAGATCCAGATCCAGAGCGGAATCAGGCAGAAGACGATCAGCATCACGCCGATGAGGAGCCAGTAGCCAAGGATCGGGAAGTACCGGCGGAGGACTCCCCGCAGCACTCCCATCGCGGTGACAGGCCGGCCAAGCGCGGATTCGCACGCGGCGTAGATGATGGCCCCGTAGAAGAATGGGATCAGCGCCAGGCTGATCAAGGCGAAGATGCCAAGAGCCAGCATTGTCCCGACCACTGAGCTGAGGTCGGCCGGCTGAGCGAGGGTGGTCTGCTGGAGGAGGCCGTTGAACAGCGTGTACGAGCTGTACCCGGACAGTGCCGCGCCGGGGATCGCCAGGATCACCGAAAGGCCGGCGAACAGGAGGAAGTGCCGGCGATACATCCGAAATGTCTCGTCGAGCAGGTCGCCGATCTCGAGGGGGCGCAGTCGCAGCGGGGTTGAGGCGCTCACCTCATCCAATTGTGGGGCGGAGCGACCTCATCCGGTACTCGTCCCCGCGTGGTTGGAAGAGCCTGACCCCGCCGGGCTGTAGAACGGCTGGAGCCGGGGCTGAAACCCTACCGGCCGCGGGGCAAAGGCAGCCCTCCGGGGACCCTCCCTCTCCCGCCACCACCGGCTCCCCTCCCCCGAGCCCTACACACCTGACGCTCATAATCTACGCGCGGCGTGCGCGATCGCCAACCCAGGTCGTTAAGACCGTGCGACCGACGGCGCAGAGTTGAGAGCTAAGGCTTGCTGGGCCCGGCGGCTCCCGCGGGCTCCTTGTGTCTCGGCTTCACCGGCGTGAACTTCAAGCTGTCTTCCCCGTCGACATCGATCTGGACCGTGTCCCCGCGCGCGATCTGTCCGCGCAGCAGGTGCTCGGACAGCTGGTCCTCGATCCGGCTCGTGATGACGCGCCGCAGGGGTCGGGCACCGTATACGCGGTCGTAGCCCTCTTTCGCGAGCAGATCCTTGGCGGCGTCCGTGACCTCGATCGTTATCTGCTGCTCGACGAGATGTTTGCTTAGCCGCTGCAGCTGCAGGTCGACGATCTGGCGGATCTGCCCTGTGGTGAGGCTCTTGAACACAACGACGGCGTCGACTCGGTTCAGGAACTCGGGTCGGAACATCCGCTTGAGCTCCTCGTCGATCTTCTCCTTGGTGTTCTTGTGGCGCCGCTCGACCTCGTCCGCCTCGTCGACGACCGCGGGCTGGAAGCCCAGCGAGGTGCCCGCCTGGTTCACGTCCCGGATGCCGAGGTTCGAGGTCATGATGATCACGGTGTTCG
>DAIPXW010000489.1:0-2000 GCA_036783075.1 Candidatus Dormiibacterota bacterium
CCCCGTCGTGCCCGAGGTGTAGATGAGCGAGGCTGTGTCTTCCGGGCCGACGGCCCTCCAGCAGGCTTCGAACGCCCTGGGATCGTCGGCCACCAGCGCGCGACCCTTCGCCAGGAGGTCGTGCCACGACATCACGCCCGCCGGCGGTGTGCCCCGGACCAGGACCAGGTGTCGCAGGTGTGGCGTCGACGCGCGGATCGCAAGGAACTTCTCGAGAAAACCCTCGTCTTCGATGAACGCCACCGTCGCTTCGGAGTGGTTGGCGACGTACTCGATCTGCTCGGGCGCGAGGGTGTTGTAAACGCTGATCGCGGCCCCGCCCGCGTGCACTATGCCGAGGTCCGCGATCACGTGCTCCGGCACGTTGCGCGCCATGATCAACCCGAACTGACCTGGACCAAACCCGAGCGAGCGCAGCGCAAGCGTGACCGCCGCCACCTCGTCCCGGTACCCGCTCCAGGTCAGCGACCGCCACTCCCCGCCGTCCTTCCAGTGCAAAGCGTCGCGGTCGCCCCATCTGGAGACCGCCTCGGCGAACGTGGTGCAGACGGTCTTGCCCGAAACCGCCCGGTCGATGTCAGCCCGTTCGGCGATCACGTCCATGGCTGGGAATACACTACTCGGTGGTGGGGCGCGTTTGATCTACGTCAGATCGCGCCGGTCGATCGTCACGCTGGGAGCTGCAGGGCTCGCCTGCGCGATCGCTTTCGGCGTGCTCGCCGCGCTGGTGGCAGGCCTTCCCGCCGGGTGGATCGCGGGAATCGCGCTGGCCGTCGGTTCCCTCGGGGGGCTGGTCCTGGTGGCCTGGGCCGGGCTCAGGCTGAGGGCCTGGCCGTCCGGCAAGCTCGCTTTCTTTCGGGACCGCCTGGTGGTGATCCAGGGCAAGCACGAGATGAGGGCGGTATGGGCGGCGATGGACACGATCACCCTCTCGGACCCGGACTCGTGGCCGCACGTCAAGCTGACCGACCGGCTCACCATCAAGTTCAAGAACGAGGCCCCGCTCACGTTCCGGCCGGCACAGTTCGGGCTCGAGCCGGCAGCGTGCAGAGATCTGATCATCCGGCTGCGGGACGACTCGCGCCTGCGCGTCCGGCTGCCGGAGTTCGACTCGGCGCGGGACCTGGCCGTAACCCCGATCGTGGCCGGCGAGCTGATAGAACCGCGACTGTAGCGGCCCAGCGATCATGATCGCTCAGATGAGCGCGCTCGCCGGCCGCGATTTCCTCGACATCGCCGACCTATCGGCGGGTGAGCTGCGCCAGGTTCTCGACCTCGCCCACGCCATCAAGGCGCGGCGATGGCTGCGCCGTCCGCTCGAAGGCAAGCACGTCGCCATGCTCTTCCAGAAGCCGTCTCACCGCACCCGGGTGTCGTTCGAGGTCGGCATCTCAAGGCTTGGGGGGAGCACGACCACGCTCACGGAGCAGGACGTTCAGCTGGGGGTGAGGGAGACGGTCGCGGACGCGGCGAGAGTGCTCGACCGGTACGTGGACGGTATCGTCGCGCGCATGCGGGCGCATGAAGACCTCCTCGAGCTCGCGGGTTCGTCGTCGCGGCCGGTGATCAACGGGTTGACCGATCGCTCGCACCCGTGCCAGATCCTGGCCGACCTCGTCACGCTGGAGGAGGTGCGGGGCGAGCTGCCCGACCAGCACGTCGTGTACATAGGTGACGGCAACAACGTCGCCACGTCGTTGATCGAGGCTTCGGCCCTGGCCGGTTTCGCACTCACGGTGGTCACGCCGCCCGGTTTCGCGCCGTCACCTTCAGTCCTGGAACGCGCGCGTAGTATCTGCCCCGGGTCGCTGCAGGTCACGGTAACCGGCGAGCTCTCAGACTTCGACGACGCAACCGCCATCTACACAGACGTATGGGCATCGATGGGACAGGAGAGCGAGAGGGATGGCCGGCGCAAGGCTTTTGCGCCGTTCCAGGTGAACCGGGCCGTGATGGCGGCCGCACCCGCAGCCGTCTTCATGCACTGCCTCCCGGCGCAC
>DAIPXW010000490.1:0-2000 GCA_036783075.1 Candidatus Dormiibacterota bacterium
TCGCCGATCGTGGGGGGAGCTTCGGACGGGTGCGTCCCGACTGTAGATGACCCCGACCCGGTGCCCGTCTGCGTCTACTTCGGGTCGTCGACCGCCGGCACCTATTTCGCGCGGATCGGAAGCACGCGCATCATCGACCTGAACGCCTGCGTCAGCTCTGGATCGGGCTCGACCAGCTGCGCGGCCAACCCTCGCCTGTGGGCGCGACTGGAGGTTGGCTCGCCTGCGATCGTGGGTGGTCGTGGAGTCTATGTCCAGGGCTGGTCGTACTACTCTCCCTAGCATGGCTCCCTCCCGCCCTTCCCGCCTGGCCGTGGACCTGTCATCGGGGACCCTGCGCGTTCTCGAAGGGATTCCGGGAGGCCCGATGCGATCCGGCGAGGCCGCGGCCCCACCCGGATCCCTCGAGGGAGGGCGCGTCCTGGACCCGACCGCACTGGGTCAGGCCCTGCGCCAGCTCATCGCGCGTTCCGAGATCACCACGACCCGAGCCCTCATCGCGGCCAGCGACGCCATCGCCAGCTTCCGGATCATGACCTTTCCCAAGACCGCCACCGGGTCTGAGATCGACGCCGCGGTCACCGCTCAGATCGGCGTGGATTCGGACCGTATGTCCGTTCGCCACCTGGAGGTGTTGACCGGACGCGACGACCGGACCGTGTTCGCGACGATCTGGGACCGCAGCCAGGTTCAGGCCATCGAGACAGCGGTGAAGCTCGCCGGCCTTGAGCCCGCCGTGGTCGACCTGAAGTCCCTTTGCGTCGCCCGCGCTCTGACCGAGGATTCCTGCATCGTCATCGACATGAGTATTTCGCCGTGCGAGGCCGTCCTGATCGACAGCCGGATCCCGCGGGCTTGGCACACGTTCAAGGTGGAGTCCGGCGGAGACCTCGCCCTTTCGGTAACCAACGGGCTGAAGCCTCTCCTCGAGTTCCAGCGAAGGATGGCGGCGAGCGGTTTCGGACCCGATTCACCGATCCTGATCCGCACCGACCAGGCGCTGCCGTCACTTTTGACCGGCAGGCTGGAGCAGCTCACGGGGCGCCAGGTCCTTCCGCTGCCTCAGCCGCGGCGTGTGGATCCCGACATCCGCTTTGGCCCGTACTTCACCTGCCTGGGCCTCGTCATGCGGCGGAGCGCATGAGCAAGCGCAAGCAGTTCCCCGGCGACGAACGGCGAAAGGAGCACGTCGAGGTCAATCTGCTCGCCGAGAGCGAGGAGCGGGGACCGCTGGCCAAGGCCCGCCGAGGCTGCACGCTGCCGTTTCTCGGGGGGAGCGCGCTGTTCTTGGGCCTTGGGCTCGTGCATACGCTCCTGTCGTAGGCCTCCCCGGCCGCCTGCCCATGGGCAACCCGGACAGGCGCCCATGGCGTGGGCCAAACCCTCTATTCAGGTTTGCGGGTCTCCTCCATACAGTTGGGACACGCGGCAGAACTAGAACCGGCGCCGGCGCCCGTGGAAGCGTGGGCTGAGGGCCGCGACAAGGAGTGATTTCTATGCAGGGTCTGTACCGGTATCTCGCCAAGAACACACGAGGCAAGAAGGGCCAATCAGGGTTCACCCTGATCGAGCTCCTTGTCGTGGTCACGATCCTGGGGGTGCTTGCGGCCATCGTCACGCTGAGCCTGGTGGGCCTGACCACGAATGCCCAGGCCAAGGCCTGCGAGCAGGAGTACAAGACGATCCAGGCAGGCCTTGACGCTTACATGGCCAACGCCAACCTCGACACGGTTCCGCAGACGGACGGCACCGGAGGCTCGGTTGTGGGCACCAGTGACATGACCAAGCCCATCCTTCTTTACAACAGCAGCCCGAGCGCGACCAGCCCGACCTTCGTTCGCAACTCGCCGACGCAGTGGTCATACGAGTGGGACAACACCGGCCGCATCACAAAGATCCTGAAGGCTTCAGCTTCCGGCAGCCCGGACGTTCCGGCAGGCTGCACCGTCTCGGGCGGCTAGCCCGTTCAAGAAGAGGGAGGGGGAGGGCGCCGCATCTGC
>DAIPXW010000491.1:0-1989 GCA_036783075.1 Candidatus Dormiibacterota bacterium
CACCCCGGCCATCATCTCGGCGAGCTGCGGTTCGACCACCGGCGCCTGCTGGTGGTTGACCAGCTCGACGGTCTTCGCTGACACGTCCGCCCCGATCACCGAGAAGCCCTTGTGCGCGAAGCAGGCGGCGATGCACGCCCCGAGCTTGCCGAGGCCGATGACCGAGATGGTTGGCTTGCCGGCCATCAGCGATTCCCGCGCGACTTGGTCTCGGCTGGAGCGCGGCCGACGACCTGGGCGGGTTCCGCCTGTGGCTTGCTCTCGCCCCGCTCGGTGAGCATGCGACCGAAGTAGGAGCGCACGTTGTCCGGATCCTTGGTGGAGAAATACCAGTCGATCGTCTTGTGCAGCCCGTCGAAGAATGTGACCTTCGGGCTCCAGCCGATCAGGTCCTTGGCCAGCTGATTGCTCGCGACCCTGTTCAGCGGTCCGGTCGGCATGTGGGTCAGGAACTTGATGTCCGCTGTCTTGCCCGTGTAGCGAAGCACCTCGTGAACCGCATCGATGACGCGGGTGCGCTCCATCGTCCCCAGGTTGATCGGCGTGCCGTCCACCACTGAGCTTTCGGCCGCCGCCACCATCCCCTCGGCGATGTCCCCGACGTAGGTCCAGTTGCGGATCTGGGTGCCGTCGCCCCAAACCTCGAACGGGTTTTGATCGATGAAGGCGCGCGCGATCATCGCGATCACCGCGTGGTTCTCGACCCCGCGTTCGCCATAGACGGTGAAGAAGCGGCACGAGACGGATTTGAGGCCGACCTGTCGGTGATACGCCTGCAGCGTGAGCTCGCACATGAGCTTGGCCCATCCGTACAGGTGGTCCGAGTCGTATGGCGGCCCGACCATGTCCTCGGTCAGATACAGCTCTTTCGAGAGGTCCTGCTGGATGTAGTTCGGGTACACGCAGCCTGAGGAAGCGAACACGAACTTGTCGACTCGTTCGTCGATCGCGGCTTTGACCAGGAGGCCGTCCATCACCAGGTTCCGCCCGCACTCGGCGTCATGCATCTCGACGTATCCGCGGCCGCCGTGGATCGCCGCCAGGTGAAAGATGACGTCCATGTCGCGGCAGGCTGCATCAGCGACGCCTGCGGCGAGGAGGTCTGACTCGATCACCTCGACGACGCCGCTCTCAACGTGAGACCGGATGTTGTCTAGCGTTCCGCTGGTGAGATCGTCGACCACCCGGATGTGGCGAGCCCCGCGCTCAACCAGCGTGTCGATGACATGCGAGCCGATGAATGAAGCTCCACCCGTCACGAGGACGCGTCGGTTGCTCCAGTCCTGAATGCGATCGTTGTCGAGTTTCCTTGAATGCAAAGTTGTCAGACTCTCCCCGCGGATCCCGTCTCCGCATTGATTCTTATCACAGCCAGCGCAAGGGCGGCTACGCAGGCGAGCTCGCTCATCTCCGCGTGCCAGATCGATTCGACCGCTCTTGCGAGGCCGACCAGGTGGACGGTTGTAGGCGCAAGGTCCTTCTGCATCGGGTCGGCGACTCGCTTTGCGCCTCGGGCCAAGAACACGTGCTCGGTGCCGCAGCCCCGGTTGCCGTCCACCACAAACTGGCCAAGGCCCGACCACTCTGCGGCCTCGTAGCCGGCCTCCTCGCGAAGCTCACGCCGGGCCGCGTCGGCCGGTGTTTCACCGTCATCGATGAAGCCGGAGGGTAGGCTTTTCGTCACCGAATGGGACCCGTGCCGGTAATGCTCGACGGTCACCAGCCGGCCGTCGTCGGTGAGAGGGGCGACCACCACGAAGTCTCGGAGCCGCACGGTGTAGAAATCATCGACGCGACGGCCGTCCGGAAGCTTGATGTGCTCCTCAAGCACCTCGATCCATGGTTCGCGGCGCAACAGGCTTGTGGTTGACTCGACTGTCCATTCGCTCCCGCTCACCCGGACACCGAATCCGATTGGTTGAGCAAGGGTCGCGTCATGGTTTCGGCAAATGATACGGTGGGCGCGCTGGGCGTAGCAACCGACGCCGC
>DAIPXW010000492.1:0-1975 GCA_036783075.1 Candidatus Dormiibacterota bacterium
CACCTGGCGCCCTCGAAACACCCCGGGCATGATCGATCCGCCGTACAGGACCATGCCGGGCCGGTCGACGCGGGCCAGCGCGATGGCCGCGGCGGGGATCGTCTTGTCGCACGCGCAAAGGCAGCACAGCGCGTCGAACATGTGGCCTCGCGCCACGAGCTCGATCGAGTCGGCGATCACTTCGCGGCTCACAAGCGAGGTCTTCATGCCCTCGGTGCCCATCGTTATGCCGTCGCTGATCGCGATGGTGTTGAACTCCATCGGGTTCGCACCCGCGGCGCGGATCCCCGCCTTCAGAGGGGCGGCCAGCTCCCGCAGGCCGAAGTTGCAGGGCATGGTCTCCGACCAGACGTTCGAGACACCGATGAACGGCTTGTCGATGTCGGCGGCGGTCAGCCCGATGGCGTGAAGGAAGGATCGCGCCGCCGCGCGGTCGCGGCCCTGGTACAGCGTCCGGCTAGGCAGGTCGTGAGCGGGCACGAATGCGAAGTCTATCGCCGCAGCCGGCGTCGGAACGGGCGCCTGTCACGCCGCCGGATATGATCGCCCGCATAGACATCGCCGCGCCGGTTCAAGCAATTGACCTTATCTCTGAGCCACGGCTCATCCGTTGCAGCCGGTGGACGCTGTATCTGACGGCCGCATGCCTTCCGCTTTACGTGGTGCGCTGGCATTACGGCCCGCTTCCAACGACGCTGCTTGAAACGCTGATTCTCATCACCGTTGCTCTGTATGCCATCGCTCGATGGCGTGAAGGCGCGAGGCGGCCGGTTTCGACTGCATACGACTTGCCCGTCATCGTTCTGCTCGCGGCGGGGGCCATTTCCGTCGTTGTCGCACCGGACCGCGTTGTCGCAGCCGGACTGTATCGGGCGTACTTCATCGAACCCGCCGCCCTCTTTTATGTTGCGGTCGACCTGCTCAAGGGCGAGCAGCACCTGCGGCGGTCGGTGTTGGCTTTTGCAGCAGGTTCGTCGACGTTCGCGGTCCTGAATCTCTCAGTGTTCGCGAGGGCGCTTCTAGCGCACTCGGTAGACGTGGGATTCGCCCCCAACGCGCTCTACGGCGACGCGAACTACGTCGCCATGTACATGGAACCGCCGTTCGCGCTGGCCGCCGGCTTCCTCTTGCTGAGCCGGGAGTTGAGATGGAGGTTGTTCGGCGGGATCTGGGTCGCCATCACGGGCGCATCTTTGGTGGCAACGTTCTCGAAGGGCAGCTACCTGGCTGTGTTGGTGCTGGTGTTAGTGGCTTTGGTCACCGTCCCCAATTGGCGGCTGCCATTGGTCGTCGCCACGATCGTTGCGATCGTGACCGCCACCCAAATCCCTCTGATGATGGCTCGACTGGCCACCGTCGCGAGCTCGCTCGACGGAAGACAGCAGATCATCGGTGCATCGATCGACATGATTCGATCCCATCCCGTCTTTGGGCTCGGCCTCGGCGGCTTCAGCTATCAGTTTCGAGGCGCAGCACCGGAGGTGTACCCACATGACATCTGGGCCACTTTCTGGATCGAGCTGGGCGTCCTCGGCGTCGCCGCATTCGCCTGGGTCGTGTTCGGGTTGCTGTGGCGTGGTTGGATCGCCTGGGGAAGATCAGCCGGATTCTATCGACCTCTGCTCTGGGGAATGCTCGGCTCTTTAGTGCTGTGGATCACCCACGGCCTGGTCGATTCGCCTTACTGGAAGAACGACATGAGCGTCGAGTTCTGGATCCTGGCCGCCATTCAGGTCAGCTCTCTCATGGCACTGAAGAGCCACAGCAACGAGGCTGCGAATCCATCTGCGCCCTGGTCGCCGCGCGAGCCCTCCGATCGGCAGCGATAGTCTGGATTAGGTCACTGTGACCAGGGTGCCGGCGAAGGTGTCATAGCTCGCCGTGCTGTTGGCGTCGCGAGCCCAGGCCGAGAAGTACACGGTGCCGGCAAGCGCGCCCGTGCTGTTCCAGTCGTAGCTCGCGCTGGTGCCGTAGC
>DAIPXW010000493.1:0-1966 GCA_036783075.1 Candidatus Dormiibacterota bacterium
GCCGCTAGCTCTCGATCTCGATCCGTGGTTCCCCTGATGGCCCCCTCCGCGGCCGGGGCGAACGCTCGCGGTGTCCTACTCGGCCGGAATGGAGAGGTGAGGAGATGGCAAGCGTTTCGCACGAGCCCGCCAGGTTTGGGGCCGAGCGGCCTCAGTGGGCGGAGTTCCTGAGGATCCCCGAGTTGTGGGCGTCCGTCGCGATGGTCGCGATGTGGCTGGCGGTTCTGTTCGACGCCGTGTACGGCCCGAGCTTCGTGAGCACGACCGCCGGCGGGACCTCGACGACGATTCCGTCAGCGATCTTCGTGGCGCTCTTCGCATTCCTGGGCACCGCCTCGGTTGCGAAGTACGGCTTCCGCCACGACAAGCAGTCGTAAACCGACAGGGCCGCCCGCGCTAGGCTCTGACCGTGCCTCGCCGCATGGTCTCGATCGCCTCGGCTCCGGGCTGGAAGGCGCGTTTCCTCACCGAAGGCGAGGTGGAGCCGTTCCGGGTGACCCTGGTGTCCTGGGCTCTCGTGGAGGACGACGACGGGACGACCGAGATCGTCGGTGTCGTCCAGCGCGCGGCGACAGAGGAAACGCCCAACGGCCGGCTCGGGTTCGCGGACGAGGTCGAAGGCTTCCAGGGCTACGTCTTCACCGGCCTTGCCACGCGCGCATCCGAGGGCCAGTCGAGCTGAGCATGACCAGGGCCCGGCGGGCAGGCCCTGGTCACGCACCGTTGGTCAGGCTCCGGAGCCTGCCGCCGGCGGCCCGCCCAGGCCGCCAGGACCCTGGAAGGCGTTGAACGAGCTGTCGAGGTGAACCTCGACCGTGCTGCCGTCCGACTTGGTGACGGTGGTTTCGTAGCCCGTGCCCGGGAGGTCGGTCGTGACAGCACCCGCCGTACCACTGCCCACGAGCTTGACCGCGGCGGCCTGAGCCTTGCAGGCCGCGTCGCCCGTCACCGGCTTCTCCGCGTCCTCATGCGCGGCGGTGCCGTGAGCCGGGCCGGTGAACATCGGCACAGCCGCCGAGCTGGACGCGCTCGGGGTCGTGGTCGTCGTGGTCGTCGTGGTCTTCGACGACGCAGCGCTCGCGATTGCCGAGCCGCCGACCGCGAGCGCCGTGAGCGCCGCGACGCCCATCAGCACCTTCTTGAGTTTGTGGAACATCCGCTCCGTCCTTTCGGTTGTCCGGGGTTTCCCCGGTTCACCAACAAGGTCGCGGCGCGGTGTGGGAACGGGTTCGGAAGGACCTGGGAGTGCGCTGAGAGCACTCCGGAGCAGATCTAGAACAGGCCGAGCTGCTCGACGTGCGCGTCCGGCGCGGCGACGAGCGTCAACTCCGGTGTGGGCGCTTCCGCCGCTTCGGGGATGGTCGCGCCGATCAGCTCCGGCAGGCGGGCGAAGTCCGACTCGAGCACCTTCAGCATCGCCGGCGTGTACAGCGCCGCGGCGGGATGGTAGAGCGGATAGAGCAGCAGGCTCCGTCCGGCGAGCGTCGTGCGCTGCTCCTGACCGTGGACGCGCGTGATGCCCAGCGGCCGCCCGGACAGGAGCTTGGTGGCGAAGTTGCCGAGCGTCGCGATCACCGTCGGCTCGATCAGCTCGATCTGGCGGAAGAGATGGCTCTCGCACGCCTCGATCTCGTCCGGCTGCGGGTCGCGGTTCCCCGGCGGGCGGCACTTCAGCACGTTGGCGATGTAGACGTCGCTCCGCTGGAGCCCGATCCCGGCGAGCAGCTTCTCGAGCAGCTTGCCGGCCTGGCCGACGAACGGGAGACCCTGCTTGTCCTCGTGGAAGCCCGGCGCCTCGCCGACGAACATCAGGTCGGCGTGCGGGTTGCCGGAGCCGAACACGACCTGCGTCCGGCCCTGCGCCAGACGGCAGCGCGTGCAGCTTGCGGTCGCGGCGGCGTATGCCTCCAGCGTCTCCGCGTGCTCGACCGGAACCGCGCTCATGGCGGGTGAGTCTAGGGCGCCT
>DAIPXW010000494.1:0-1966 GCA_036783075.1 Candidatus Dormiibacterota bacterium
CAGCGCGTGCTGCCCGCGGAAGAACGCCAGCGTCCCCGGTGCACTGGGCAGTACTTTGAGTTGCGACGCGTCGCCCTGCAACACCCGCTGCACCGCCGCGTAGTTCTCGTCGTCCTCCGATCGGAGGCCGGGGACGTACACGAACTCGCCGCCCGACTCGGCCAGCTGGTACATCACGGTCACCGAGAACTCGCTCCGGTCGAAGTGCCAGCCGAGCTCATCACCCGTGCGGAACGTCGTGACCTGCAACGCGTCGAGCGGGTCGGCGCTGCGGTAGAGCACAGGCTTTCCGAGCACCGCTGCGATGAACCGGGTCAGGTCGTCGGACTCGTACAGGCGGCGCATCGGCGCATCGGCGGGGATGTGGTCGTAGGCGATGCCGTGCTTGGCCGAGCGCACCGAGTGGGCGCGTGGGTGCGCCGCCGGCATCTCCTGGTCGACCGGCTCGAAGTAGACCGTATGCGTCTGGCCGGAAGTCCATGCCTTGCCGGCCAGCGCCTCGGCCAGCTCGGCCATCTCGGCCACCGCGTGGGCGGTGATGAAGCCCGGCAGCACGCACACGCCGTCGTCGGCCAGTTGCGCGCGGCACGCCGTCACCAGCTCGAGCGCCCTGTCGCTGTCGAGAGCGTGGATGGGGAAGGTGTCGAGGTCGACAACGTCGTCGTAGGCCGTCCTCGTTGATTGAGACATGGTTGCTCCTTCGTTGCGCCGGCCGCAGCTTGTCGTCGCTGGAGGCACTCATCGTCCCAACCGGATGACATAAGCACAAATCCGGTAATTGGAGATCATCATCATTATCGCTAATATACATCGCATGGATGCGCCGCGCGGAACGCTCGAACTGCGCTATCTCGTGACGCTGGCCGCGGTGGGCCGCGAGGGCTCGTTCAGCCGGGCCGCCGAATCGCTCGGATATACACAGTCGGCCATCAGCCAGCAGATCTCCCGGCTCGAACGGCTCACCGGGCACACCCTGGTCGAACGTCCTGGCGGCTCACGCCCGATCGCTATCACGCCCGCAGGACAGATCCTGCTCGTCCACGCGGACGCGATCACCGCCCGGCTGGCGAGCATTCAGGCCGATCTGCGCGCGCTGTCCCAAGGCGCGGCCGGGACATTGCGCGTGGGGTGTTACCAGAGCGTCGGCGTGCGCATCCTGCCGCGCGTCCTACGCGAGTTCGCGGATGCATGGCCGCAGGTCAAGGTCGAGCTGACCGAAGCCGAGGACGACGCCGAGTTGCTCGGCCTCGTCGAGCGCGGCGACCTGGACCTGACGTTCGTCGCCTACCCGATGATGCCCGGACCGTTCACCCACCTCGAGCTGCTCGAAGATCCGTACGTCGTCGTGGTCAGGGACGACAGTCACATCGGCCAGGACGGCGGCCCGGTGCATCTGCGCGACCTCGCCGGCCTGCCGCTAGTGACCTACGCCCAGATGCGCGAGGTGCACTCGATCGAGAACCGGCTTGGCCGTCCGGAGCTCCGGGAGCAGATCGTGTTCCGGTCGAACGACAACGGCACGATCCTCGGCCTCGCCGCCGAAGGTGTCGGCGCGGCCGTCATCTCATGGCTGTCCGTCGACCCGTTCCGAACCGGGGTCCGCACACTGGCACTGGCCGGCGTCAGCCCGCGGATCGTCGGGATCGCCTGGCACCGCGACCGCTACCGGCTGCCTGCTGCCGATTCGTTCGTGCACCTGGCCCGGCAGGAAGCTCGCCGAGAACATCAACTCCTATCTGCCAACCTGCAGCCGCGCACTCAAGGGGCGTGAGTTCTTGACGTCCCATGCTTGAGTCAGGTTTCACGCGATCAGCCGGTGGATCAGGCGGGCGGCTGGCAGCCGAGGGTGGCCAGTTCGGCGCGCCCTTCGTCGGCCCTGCCGTCCATGAGCAGCAGTGTGCAGGCCCGCTCGAAACGGGCGTCGATCCCCTCCCACCCGGCCAGAGACCGGGCCAGGGCCCCATGG
>DAIPXW010000495.1:0-1961 GCA_036783075.1 Candidatus Dormiibacterota bacterium
CGGTCGTAGCTGATGAGCTTGACGCCCTTGGAGCTGGCCAATGTCTGAATCTGCGTACCGACGGTGGGGTCGAGCGGCGCCATGACCAGGACTTTGGCACCCTGTGTGATGTCCGCCTGGGCCAGCGCAAGCTCGGTGGCGTCGCTACCCTGCGCGTTGTCGATCTTGAACTCAGACGCGCTGTAGCCGGCCATCTGGAAGGCTTTCGTCAAGTACGGCAAGTCTGAGTTGACCCATCGTGTGGACGAGGTGGTGTCGGGCATGAGTACGCCGACGAGCCCGCTTCCGGCCGCGTGCAGGTCCTTCAGCGTGGCCATGGCCGAAAAGCTGACGTCGAACGAAGAAACGCTGAGGCTGGAAGGTACGACCGCCGGTGACGCAGCACCGGTACCGCCGCTGGTGCCGCCGCAGGCCATCGCGACGATCCCGACGACACCAATCGCCGGGGCAAGTTTGGCGAACCTCATAGGTTCTCTCTCCTATCTAAGTCACCTGTTGCCTTCTTCCCGGATGGCCCGGGGCGAGAGTGCGCCGGCAAACAAGCCTTACTCAGAAACGCCACGGCGGGACCTCCCGCCGACCCTGAGCATGTCTCACGTCCACATGTTTGTCAAGAGATCGATCAACCAGACGTCCTAATTTGTTCAAGATCTTGACAAACCTGCCGAGGCGCCCATGATTCCGATTGGTATGTCGAACCATGGGGAGGGGACCCTCGCTTGGCTGCGCGATCGTAACCGCGGGCGCATCCTCGGAGTCCTGCGAGAGCGTGGTCGCGCGAGCCAGGCTGAAATCGCCCGCAGCACGGGTCTCTCCCGCACGACCGTTTACACGCTGGTCTCAGAGCTGAGGGTGGCGGGCGTGATCCACGACATCGAGGCTGGCGTCCAGGACGCTCGGAGCGGCCGGCCTGCGGTTCAGCTTGCGCTGCGCGACTCGAAGTGGGCGGTGGTGGGGATCGACTTCGGCCTCAGTCACGTGCAGGTCGCCGTGGCGGACCTCTCCCATAACGTGTTGGCGGAGCGCCTGTGCGAGCTCGACGTCAGCCATCGGGCGATCGAAGCTCTCGACACATCGGCGCGGATGGTCGGACAGCTTCTCGCCGAGGCGGGCGTACCTGTCGCCAACGTCACGGGCGTAGGAATCGGCATTCCCGGACCGGTCGACCGCGCGCGAGGCAAGGTGGGGTCCGCCACCATTCTTCCCGGCTGGCTCGGACTCCGCATCGCCGCGGAGATGGAGGAGCGACTCGGCCTGCAGGTCGAGATTGAAAACGACGCCAACCTGGGTGCGCTGGCAGAGTTGACCTGGGGGTCCGGCCAGGACTGCTCGAACTTCGCTTACATCATGGCGGCCACCGGGATCGGCGCCGGAATAGTGGTCGACGGCAAGTTGCTGCGAGGCGCCTCGGGCACCGCGGGCGAGATCGGGCACACCACCCTCGATGAGAGCGGCGCCCTGTGCTACTGCGGCAACCGGGGTTGCCTCGAGACAGTCGCCTCCGGTCCTGCGATCATCCAGCTGGTCGGGCAGCTCAATGGAGATGTTCCCAGCCTGGCAACGATCGTCGAGCTTGCCGTGGCCGGCGACCTGCGCTGCCGCCGGGCGATCTCAGACGCGGGCCGCGAGATCGGCGTTGCCATCGCAGGCCTGTGCAATCTCATCAACCCGGAACGCGTCATCGTGGGCGGTCTGCTCAGCCGGGCCGGCGACGTTCTGCTCAACCCGATGCGGGAGTCGATACGGCGCCACGCGGTGCAAGCGGCGGCCGAGAGCGTCGAAGTCTGCGCCGCCGTGTTCGTGGAACGAGCCGAGCTGCTGGGGGCTCTTGCCCTGGCGCAGCAGGCGTCGGCTCGACAAAGCATGGGAGTCGGTGCCGCGGCCAAAGCCGCCGGTTGATGAACTCCGAGCTCGCCGCCGGCTTTGGATCCGCCAGTAGAGATGCAGCTCCTGGCACGAAC
>DAIPXW010000496.1:0-1961 GCA_036783075.1 Candidatus Dormiibacterota bacterium
GCGGAACCCCCTCCTCTACCAGGCGCCGCGGGGAGGCGCTTGGAGGATGACGCTGGGGGACGGCCGGAGTGAATCCGGCCTTAAGCTCCACTTAGTCAGTTGAATCGCGCACGACGTCTTGCCCGCCTTTTGCGCATCCTTTCCGTGGTGATCGCGGAGCCCGGCCTCAACCCTCTCGAGCTCGCCGAGCGCGCGGGCGTCTCCGAGCGAACCCTCCGCCGCGACCTCGTCCAGCTGCGCGGTCTCGGTTACGAGGTCGCGTACACCGGCGGCTACGAGGTCCAGGAGAAGCTGAACCTCGAGGGGCGCGCGGGGCACAGGTCCCTCGGCAAGGTGTACGAACAGCACCTGGACCTCGTCGCCAGACAGCTCCCTAAGCGGCTCGCCTCACAGGTCACGGAAGAGGTCGACTCGCTCGCGCCGGCAGCCCTCGCCTCCCTTTTCGCCACCGCCATCGAGCGGCATTCGGGAGCCGGGTCGTGAAGCCCATCGTGCTGATCCCGAGCGGCGAGCAGGACGCCGATTTCATGTATGCCGCCGGCTTCCCAGTCGAGACCGCCCTGTACATACGGTTCGCCGAGGGCGATGACGTGATCGTGGTCACCGCGCTCGAGATCGACCGGGCCCGTGTCCAGAGCAAAGCGGCACGGAAGCTCGAGCGGGACGAAGCGGGCTACGAAGAGCATGGCCCGTACGCGTCCTGGGCCCGCCTCGCGGCCAAGCTCTTGCGCGACAGGGGTTTCGACGCCGCCCGCGTGTCCGCCGGGCTGCAGGCCGGCTACCTGGAGGAGCTGCGCGCGGCCGGGCTGGACGTCGAGGTCGATCGCGAGCTCTTCCATGCCGAGCGGCGGCGCAAGTCGGCGGCGGAGGCGGCTTTCATCCAGGCCTCGCAGCAGGCCGCCGAGGCGGCCGTGGTCGAGATCGTCAGCCAGCTTGCCCAGGCGGACATCCGGGACGGGATGCTCTGGCTCGAAGGCACGCCGCTCACGTCCGAGCGCCTTTACGCGCGCGCGTCACTACTGTTGGGCGAGAAGGGCTTCACCTGCCCGGACATGATCATCGCCGGCTCACCCGAGTGCTCCATGCCGCATTTCCGCGGCGAGGGAGAGATCCGGGCCGGCGCCCCCGTCATCATCGACGTCTTCCCATCCAGCCGGGGCACTCACTACCACGGCGACCTGACGCGCACCGTCGTCGTCGGCGAAGTCCCCGAGGAGATCCGCAAAATGCACGAGGCGGCGGTCCAGGCGCTCGACGCCGGGATCGAGTCGATCCGCGCGGGTGCTTCCGGCCGCGACGTCCACAATGCGGTCTGCCAGGTGCTGGTCGACCGCGGTTTCGGAACGACGACCAAAGGGTTCGAGGGACCGGATGGCGTGGCCAAGATGAACCACTCGACCGGCCACGGCGTCGGCCTGGACGTGCACGAGGAACCTGCGCTGCGGGGTCCAAACGAGAACCGACTGGAGGCGGGCGATGTCGTCACAGTCGAGCCCGGCCTGTACCTGCCCGGCCTGGGCGGCGTGCGCGTAGAGGACACCGGGATGGTCACCGGATCCGGCTTCAAAAACTTCACCCGGCTGACACGAAGCCTCGACCCCCGCGACTATCTCTAGCGCGGTGTTGTAAACTCAGGCTTTACATGGCGCGCAGCGAAACGTTGGGCCAGCGCATCCGGCGCGTGCGACAGGAAAGGGGCATGAGCCTCGCTCGGGTCGTCGGCGAAGACTTCAGCCGCGCGTTCCTGAACCAGGTGGAGCTGGGCAAGAGCCAGCCGTCGACCCGCGTGCTCAGGGTCATAGCGGGACGCCTCGGAACGCGCGTCGACTACCTGCTCGACGGTGGCCAGCCGGGGCTCGAGAAGGAGCTGGCGCTCGAGAAAGGTCGCGTTCTTCTGGCGCGGGGCGACGCACGGCGGGCCCTGATTGCGCTGCGGCCGGCCGCCGCCTCGACCGACTGGC
>DAIPXW010000497.1:0-1960 GCA_036783075.1 Candidatus Dormiibacterota bacterium
TTCTCCCTGCTGGACACGGTTGTCGACCGCAGGCTGCCACCGGCACCTCGGGCGATAGACGGCAAGCGGACGCGTGACATGGTCGGCGACGCGAAGGCGTTCGCCCGTGCGGCACTGGAGGCCGGCTTCGCCACAGCCGAGGTCGAGGTGGTCGAGGAGAAGGTTCACTGGGAATCCGCGGAGCAGCTGGTGGCGCTTTTCACGAGCTGGTGGGACTGCTCGGCGCGGATGGAGGGTATTGACGCGGATCACCGCCGGCGGTTCGTCGAGGAGGCGATCGCCACCTTGAAGGCCGAATACCCCGGGGCGATCGAGACCACGGGCCGAAACCACGTGCTGCTCGCCGTCGCCGGATGAAGAGCGCCCGCTTAGCGTTGTTCCTGCTCGTCGCGTTGAGCGGATGTGTGCCAGGCCCGCAAGCCACCACCCAGCAAACGGCCTCTGCGCCGACCTCGCCTTTTTCCTCGCCGTCGCCGTCGCCCTTGCCGAGTCCCATCGTGTACGGCCCGGCGCAGTACCGGGCGATGTGGGTGGACGCGTTCCACGACGGCATCAAGTCGCCGGCTCAGATCGACAAGCTTGTCGCCGACGCGCACCGCGCCAACCTCAACGCTCTTTTCGTCCAGGTCCGCAAGCGTGGCGATGCCTACTTCAATCGCGCGGACGAGCCGAGGGCGCTGGACATCGCAGCCTCCCGGGGCTTCGATCCTCTCGGCTACCTCATCAAGCTCGCGCACGCGGCGACGCCTCGCATCGAGGTGCACGCGTGGGTCAACACTTTCTTCGTGGGAGAAACCAGCGGTGTATACGTGAAAAACCCGACCTGGATCAATCGCACCAACGACGGTTCGACAGGTGGATACCTGGACCCGGGCGTGCCTGAGGCCCAGGCATACACGCACAAGATCTTCATGGACCTCGCGCTCCGCTACGACGTGGACGGCCTGCACATGGATTTCGTCCGCTACCCGGGCACGACCTGGGGCTACAGCGCCGAGTCCCTGCGGCTCTACATGCAGGAGACGGGCGCGACCACGGTGCCCGCGCCGGACGACAGCCGGTGGCAGGCCTGGCGCCGAGACCGGGTGACCGCGTTCGTGCGCGACCTGCACGACGACCTGAAACGGCAGAAGCCCTCGGTCAAGCTGAGCGGCGCCCTCATCTGCTTTGGTGGAGGCCCCGTGACTCCCGCGGGCTGGGCTCTGACCTCCGCCTATTCGTCCGTGTTTCAGGACTGGCGAGACTGGATGGTCAAGGGCTACGTCGACTTCGGGGTGCCCATGAACTACGACAGCGACTGGAGCCCACGTGAGAAGCGATGGTTCGACCAGTGGTTGACGTTCGAGAAGGATTCAGGCTTCGCCGGACGCGTCGTGACCGGGATCGGCGCTTTTTTGAACTACCCCGAGGACTCGCTGGCGCAGATTCGCCGCGTGCTGGCGCCCTCGGCCTCCGGAAACAGGGTCCTGGGCGTGGCGATCTACTCGTACGCGTCGACTTCCGTCTACGGCACCAACGACTTCTACGATTCGCCGGACCTGGCGTCGGGGCTGCCGCGGCAGCCTTATGACGACGGCCTGGCGAGCGAGCCCGCGTTGGCTCAGCGCGCGCAGAACCTCAACGATTGGTTCATGACTCAGCTGGCGGTGCCGGCCTACTACCACGACGTGGCTCTGGGACGGGTGCACACAGAACCCGTCTTCACCCTGCCCGCTGAAGTTCCAGCCGTCCCCGCCGCGTGACCATCTGAGATGCCGCCCGCGAGCGCGATGCTTCGGCTCGTCGCCTTCGCCGT
The DNA here is from genome assembly GCA_036783075.1 of Candidatus Dormiibacterota bacterium. Taxonomy (GTDB): domain Bacteria; phylum Chloroflexota; class Dormibacteria; order Dormibacterales; family Dormibacteraceae; genus Palsa-870. The sequence continues at coordinate 1,796 of DAIPXW010000497.1, forward strand.
GCCGGCCGGGCTTGCCATGGCGGGCGTGCAGCCTCTGCTCGGCGCGGCCACCGGGATGGTCGACGCACGCTGGGCGCTGGGGCTCGCCGCGCCCGCTGTGATCTTCGCAGCGGCCGTGTACGTGGCCGGCCGCCTGTCGGACAGAGGAGACATGCTGCAGGCTCC
>DAIPXW010000498.1:0-1959 GCA_036783075.1 Candidatus Dormiibacterota bacterium
TACTTCAAGTCGATCTACTTCCGCGAGCCGGGCGGCGTGCTGTTCGAGATCGCGACGGACGTGCCGGGCTTCACCGTCGACGAGCCTGCCGAATCGCTCGGCACGTCCCTCAGCCTGCCGCCCTGGTTTCAGGTGCGGCGCGACAAGCTGGACGTCACCCTACCGCCGATCGTCGTACCGACCACGGCGACGACCGGCGCCGGTCACTAGTCAGTGGTCCATCTCAACCCTGGGAGGGCAACGAGCCTATGAGCACCGCAGTGATCGCACCGGTCAACCCGATGTCGGCTGAGGGCAAGGAGACGGTCATGAACGTCATGCGCCGCGACCGCGCCAACTTCACGCGGATGGTCGAGGATCCGAAGAACTGGAATGTGATGACGCGCTGCACCGGATGGGAGACTCGTGACCTGGTCGGCCACATGATCGACGTGATGGAGGGGTACTTCAAGAACTGGGATGCGGCGAAAAGCGGGAAAGAGGGCAGCGCCCTAGGCCTGCCCGTCATGGGCGAGACGCTGAACGACCACGCGCTCGACTTCCGCAAGCTGCCACGCGAGGAAGCGCTCGACCGCTTCAAGAAAGACGCCAAGAAGCTCGACGGGCTTCTCCAGGAGCTGACCCCCGAGGAGTGGACCAGTTTCATGGTGTACCACCCGTTCGCGGGGCCGGTCCCCGCGGGTTTCTATGGGACGTTCCAGATCATGGACTACGGCGTCCATCCCTATGACATCGAGTACGGGCTGGGCAACAAGCTTGCGACGATCGACGAAGCGACCGCCGGTTTGATCCTGCCGTTTGCCTTCGTCTTCTGGATGTACACGGTGGACCAGAAGGTGGCGGCCGGGGTCGACGCCACGTATGGCATCGGGGTGGCGGGCCCGTGGGGCGGTAAGTGGCGCGCCACCATCAAGGACGGCAAGTGGTCGTCTGAGGCGGAGAAGGGCAACTTCGAGGGCTGCGACGCGCTGTTCAAGTACGACAGCGCGGCAGAGCTCGTCCTCACGTTCTTCGGCCGCTACCCGGGTGGTTCGGCGTCAGGGGACCCCGAGGTGATCCACAAGGTTCGGCATCTCTTCTTCAGCTTCTGAGAAGCACTCTCTGGGCGGCGGACCTCGGCGCGTGGCGTCCGCCGCCCAACCCGTTTTCGGCCCGAGTGATCGAGGCCGACGCGGCCTCGTTGCCGGCCATCGCGGAGGCTATGGGCGAGCACGGCGACCTGGTCGGCAAGCGACTCGCGCGTGGCTGCCGGTGCTTCGGCGCCTGGCTGGGAGACGACCTGGCCGGGTACGGTTGGTTGTCGACAGGCCCCGAATGGATCGGCGAGCTCGAGCTCGAGCTCACACCCGAAGGCGGGGATGGCTACATCTGGAACTGCCTGACCGTACCGGCTCACCGTAGACACGGCGTGTTTCGCAGCATGCTGGCCGGGATCACGGCCCAGGCTCGCGAGGATGGGCTGCGCCGGCTCTGGATCGGCAGCGTCGCAATCCCCGCGGAAAGGGCGGTCAGCCCGTCCGGTTTCAAGCCGGCGCTTGTCTTCGACAGCGTCGCGATCGCCGGCATGCTTGTGATGAGGGTCGGACCCGCCACCGGCGCGAACCCGGCCCTGGTCTCCGACGCGATCGGCGTTCTGGCGGTGCGGCCAGGCATCAGCGTGCGGCGCTCGCGGCCGCGGCGGCACTGATGCGCGTCGCGGCCTCCGCGATGATCGTCCTGGTCGCCGGCCTGCACGTCTATTTCCTGGTGCTCGAGATGTTCCTGTGGCAGACGCCTTTTGGACGCCGAACGTTTCGCACGACGCCCGAGGCGGCCGCGTCGTCAGCGGTGCTGGCTGCGAACCAGGGCCTCTACAACGGGTTCCTCGCCGCAGGCCTGTTGTGGGCGCTGATCTTTATGGGCGCGGCCGGTGGGCGGCCCGTCCTGACGTTCTTCCTGGTGTGCGTCGTCGTGGCGGGG
>DAIPXW010000499.1:0-1945 GCA_036783075.1 Candidatus Dormiibacterota bacterium
CGCTGTTGTCGAGCACCGCGGTTCTTGATGGCGACGAGTGGGTGATCAACGGGCACAAGTGGTTCACGTCGAACGGGATGATCGCCAACTTCCTGATCGCGATGGTCGTCACCGAACCCGACGCCGGGCCCTACGAGCGCGCGTCGATGATCATCGTGCCGGGCGACACGCCCGGCCTCAAGAAGATCCGCAACATCGACACGATGGGCGGCGGAGACCATTTCGGCTACGGTCACGCCGAGGTCAAGTACGAAAACGCGCGCGTGCCCAAGGACAACCTGCTGGGCGGGCGCGGCCAGGGTTTCATGATCGCGCAGGCCAGGCTCGGGCCGGGGCGCATCCACCACTGCATGCGCTGGCTTGGCCAGGCGCGCCGCGCGTTCGACATGCTGTGCGAGCGCGCCGTTTCGCGCGAGGCTTTCGGCAAGAAGCTCGCGGGGCACCAGACGGTGCAGAACTGGATCGCCGACTCGGCCGCCGAGATGCAGGCCGCGCGGCTCATGACGCTGCACGCGGCGTGGGTCATCGACACGCAGGGCGTGGGCGCGGCTCGCAAGGAGATCTCGCTCATCAAGTTCTTCGGGGCGAAGGTCCTTCACGACGTGATCGACCGCGCGATCCAGGTCAACGGATCGCTGGGCTACTCGTGCGACCTCCCGCTCGAGGACATGTACCGGCACGCACGCGCCGCGCGGCTTTATGACGGGGCCGACGAGGTTCATCGCGTGTCGGTGGCGCGCCAGATCCTCGCCGGCTACAAGCCGCCCAAGGGCATGTGGCCCAGCGAGCACGTCCCCACCCGGCGCGACGCGGCGCGGCAGAAGTTCGCCGCGCTGCTCGAAGCCGCGATCACGGATGCTTGAGCAGGGCTGAGCGGCCCCACCCGGCTGCTGCGCAGCCGACCTCCCCGCGTGGCGGGGAGGTGAAGGCAAAGCGTGGCGGGGAGGTGAAGGCGGGCCTTCCTGACTACGCGGTCCGCAACCGCGCGAGCTGGACTGCGGCCAATGCTCAGTACACGGCCGTCAAGGCGCGCGAGTCGTGGGCGAAAGAGGACATCGACTGGGGTGTCTGGAACGTGCCTGAGGACGAGATCAAGGTGCTGCCGGACGTCCGCGGGCTCGATGTCATCGAGCTCGGATGTGGCACCGCATACTTCGGCGCCTGGCTCAAAAAGCGGGGAGCGCGACGCGTGGTCGGCGTCGACATCACGCCGGCGCAGCTGGCCACCGCGAGGGAGATGAACGCGGAATTCGGTTTGGGGCTCGAGTTCATCGAGGCCAACGCCGAAGAGGTCCCGTTGCCCGACGGGTCGTTCGACCTTGCGTTTTCAGAGTACGGAGCGTCGATCTGGTGCGACCCCTACCTGTGGATCCCTGAGGCGGCGCGCCTGCTGCGCCCCGGAGGTGAGCTGCTGTTTATGCGCAACAGCACGCTGCAGGTCCTGTGCTCGCCCGACGACGAGAAGACGGACGAGCGCTTGGTCCGGCCGCAGAAGGGCATGCACCACATCGATTGGCAGGATGACGAGGCCGGGGCGTCGACAGACTTCCACATCAGCGCCTCCGAACAGTTCCGCCTGCTGCGCAAAACGGGCTTCGAGGTGGTGGATTTCCGGGAGCTCTTCGCCCCGGAGGATGCGGTCGACCATCCGTACTACAAGTGGACCCCGGTCGAGTGGGCGAAGCGCTGGCCGGCCGAGGAGATCTGGCGGGCACGGAAGCGGTAGCAAGGTACCCTTCCAGGAGGTGTTGACGATGGGCCTATCCAAAGCGTTGCTCACTGATCAAGAGCAAGCGGTGCCGACCCGGCGCGACGCGGCGCGGCACAAGCTCGCCGCGCTGCTCGAAGTCGCCGTGACCGACTCTTGAGCAGGGCTGGGCGGCCCCACCCGGCTGCTTCGCAGCCGACCTCCCCGCGGGGCGGGGAGGTGAAGGCTAAGGCTGGG
>DAIPXW010000500.1:0-1941 GCA_036783075.1 Candidatus Dormiibacterota bacterium
GCCGATCTCGCTCGCCCTCTACCTCTATGCGGCCGCGGGCGTCGTCGTGATCTCTTTCGTGATGGTGGTGCTGTTTGCGGGGGACAAGGTGGGGGCGAAGGCGCTCGAGTACCGGCGTAGGCCGGTCGCCTGGCTGACCGCCGCTGCGCGATCCCCGTGGCCGCGGAGAGCGGGTGGCGTGATCGGGGTCGCCGGTCTCGCGGTAATCGTCGTCACGGGCTTCTTCGGCTCGACGAACCCGGTGCTCAACCCCGCCGAGTACCTGACCTGGATCTACTTTTGGGCGGGCCTCGCGATCCTGTCCGGGCTCGTCGGGAACCTGTGGTACCTGGTGAACCCCTGGGCCGCCGTCTTCGACACCGTCAACCGCGTCGCGAGAGTGAAGCCGGTCTGGAAGCTGCCTGAGGTGGGGGTGTGGCCCGCGGCCGCCGCCTACTTCTCGTTCGCCTGCCTCGAGCTGACCACGGGCATGGCCAACCGGCCGTGGCTCGTGGCGAGCCTCGCTCTCGTCTATTCGGCCGTGACCCTCGCCGGGATGTTCCTTTTCGGCCGCGACGAATGGCTCGAGCGCTGCGAGGCGTTCACGGTGCTCTTCGGCGTCATCTCCCGCTTCGGTCCGGTGGAGACCGAGCGCGACGCTGCCGGACGGATCAGCCAGGTCTACCTCCGAGCCTGGGGCGTGGGGCTGCTCAAGGTGTCGCGAGTCGGCTGGGATCGCGTCGTCTTCGTCATCCTGATGCTCTCGACCCTCGCGTTCGACGGCATCCTGGCCACTCCGACTTGGCAGGACTTCACCATCGCCCTCGAACCGGTGTGGCTGCCGATGGGCGCCTTCGGCTTCTTCTTCGTCCGCACGCTGGGCCTGGTGCTGCTGACCTTCGCGTTTCTCCTCGTCTTCATAGCCTTCATGGAGCTCGTCATCTTCTTCGGCCGGCGCAACGTCGACCTGAAGTCGACGGCGGTCGCATTCGCGCTCACTCTGGTCCCCATCGCCCTCGTGTACAACGCCGCCCACAACTACAGCTACGTCGTGGTGCAGTCGCAGGGGCTCATCCCGCTCCTCAGCGACCCGCTGGCGAAAGGCTGGCATCTGTGGCCGGCCGTGGAGACTTTCACGCCCAGCTTCGCGCTGGCCCAGGCGTCGACCGTCTGGTACGCCCAGGTCGTCCTGATCGTGGTCGGGCACGTGATCGCCGTCTACCTGGCGCACCTCAGGGCCGGCGAGCGTTTCCGTACGGCCCAGCGCGCTTTGCTGAGCCAGTACCCCATGCTGCTATTGATGGTGATGTACACGATGACGAGCCTCTGGATCCTCGCCCAGCCGATAACCAGGGAGACGTGATGAGCCGGCAGCCCGCCGCAAAGCACCCGCGACCCATGCGCAAGCCCGTGTCGAGCACCCCGGCATGGGCGGTGCCCGCGGCCGTCGTGGCCGGTGTCGCGCTTTTGGTCGCCGCGTTCCTGGTCATCCGGTGGTACACGACCCCCGTAGCGCCGGCACCGCTGAAGCCCGACGCCACGCAGGTGGTGGTATCGACCCTCACCAGCGTGCCGGTCTCGGAGCTCGACTCGATCGGCACCGGCTCCGCCAACAACCTGATCAAGGCCGCCTCTGGACCGGCGTTGACAGGTCCCAACGGCCGGCCTGAGGTCTTCTACTACGGTGCGGAGTACTGCCCGTACTGCGGGGCGCAGAGGTGGCCGATGATCGTCGCGCTGTCGAGATTCGGCACCTTCTCGGGTCTCTCGACCACCTCGTCGTCATCGACCGACATCTACCCGAACACGCCCACGTTCACCTTTCACGGCTCCACGTACTCGAGCCAGTACATCGAGTTCGCGTCGGTGGAGACGACCGACCGGAACCAGCAGCCGCTCGAGTCACCGACGCAGGCTCAGCAGGCGCTGGTGAGCAAGTACGACACGTCGGGCTCGATTCCC
>DAIPXW010000501.1:0-1938 GCA_036783075.1 Candidatus Dormiibacterota bacterium
TCCATATCACCGACACGGCACCGGAGCGTCACAAGCGCTGGCTCCAGCCGCTCTACGAGTTCCCGGCGTTCTGGCCTTATTGGGTCTACTTCGATCTCACGGCCGCGCCGCTCTATTGACGGAGCAGCGTGGACAGAACCCGACAGTCTGATACGGTCGCCGGGTCGATCACAGAAATCAGGCCTCTCTCGTGGCGATTCCCGGCGGCACGCATCGGAACTTCCTGACCGTCAATCCCGAGGACAACATTGGCCTCCTCAAGGGCCTGTCCTCGCCGGTCCGCATCAAGATCCTGCGCTTGCTGCACGGCAACGGCCCGATGAACGTCAACGAGATCAGCGCGGCATTGCACCTGCCGCAGTCGACCGTCGCGACGAACGTTCAGGTCCTCGAGGCCTCCGAGCTCATCCGCACCGAGACCAGCAAAGCCAGCAAAGGCCAGCAGAAGATCTGCTCCGCTCGGTTCGACGAGGTGGTGATCCGCCTCGACGGCTCGCCGGCGCAGCAGCAAGACCACATGATCGAGGTCGCTATGCCGCTCGGCCTCTACACGAGCTGCAACGTCAGCGCGCCTTGCGGGCTCTGCTCGACGGAGGGCGTCATCGGCCTCCTGGACGTGCCGGACTTCTTCCTCGATCCCGGACGGATGCGGACGGCGCTCCTGTGGTTCGGCCGCGGCCATGTCGAGTACAAATTCCCCAACAACGCGAAGATCGCCGGCGCCGACATCGAGGCCATCGAGTTCAGCATGGAAATGTCGTCGGAGGCGCCGGGCACCAACTCCGATTGGCCATCGGACATCAGCCTCTGGGTCAACGACGTCCCCGTCGGCACCTGGACCTCGCCCGGCGACTTCGGCGACAAGCGCGGCAAGTTCACGCCGCGCTGGTGGAAACTCGAGGGCTCGCAGTACGGCAAGCTCACGAGCTGGCACATCTCGGCGCAAGGCTGCTTCGTCGACGGCGTTCGCGTGTCGCGCGCGACGCTGAGGCAACTCGACCTCGCCGCACACCACTCGATCCGCCTCAAGATCGGCATCGACGAGAAGGCCAAGCGTCCCGGCGGCGTGAACATCTTCGGACGCGGCTTCGGCAACTACGACCAGGACATCCTGATGCGGCTGCATCTGAGGACGTAAGTCGCCGCCGCGCAACCTCATCTCCCGACGATTCGAATCAGACTTGCTGATACATATCAAGCCGCGTTGACCCGCCGGGAGCACCGCGTTAGCCTCCACACTCGAACAGTGCGCAAAGCACGGCCTGCGTTGCAAAACCTTGGGGAGGAACTGATGCGCCTTCTGCGGTGTCTCGCGATCATTGCGGTCGCGTTCATGGTCCATGCGTCCGCTCACGCGCAGGGCACAATCTCGAATCTCCCGCGCAACGAGACGCTGATCGTCGAGAACCCCGAGGGGACGGTCAAGAACGCCGGATGGTTCAACATCTGGGCGGTCAATGCCGGCGGCCAGTCGACCGGCCTGCACCAATTGGCGATGGATACCCTCTGGTACATCGATCCCGAGCGCGGTATCGACGGCGTCTGGGAGAATTCGCTCGCCGCGGAGAAGCCGCACTACAACGCGGACTTCACCGAGATGACGGTGAAGCTGCGCAAGGGCATCTTCTGGAGCGACGGCGTCGAGTTCAGCGCCGACGATCTCGTCTACACCGTTGAGACCCACCTGAAGACGAACGGCCTCCGGTGGAGCGCGCCGATTCAGGTCAACGTTGCCAGCGTCACCGCGACCGATGCCTCCACCGTGGTCTTCAAGCTCAAGAAACCGAGCAGCGCCAGGACCACGAGCAGCAGAACGGCCTGCACGATCCCCGCGAGTGCCGCAGCCGAAGTCTTCGCGACGATGATCCAATGATGAGCGAACGGCGCGATGATCAGCATGCGCATCGCCTGTAGCAGGTACGTCGCGGGCGCGTAGTA
>DAIPXW010000502.1:0-1931 GCA_036783075.1 Candidatus Dormiibacterota bacterium
CGTGCCCAGCCGGCCCGGCTGGATGGAGGGCAGGGTGGAGATTGTGGCGCGACAAACGCGGCACGCGTTACTTCTTGACGAAAGGGGGGACCGCATACGATGACTGCCCGCACAGGCCATAGCGCTGCTGGCGGAGATGTTGCCCGCGCGCAGCCCGCTCACCGCCTGCGGACCGCCGACCGTTCCCGGTCTCCGGACCGTCCCGAGGCTAGCAGCCGCCCGCAGGGCGTCGACCGGATCACCGTTGCCCTGATCCCGAAGGTCAGCGAGGACCTCCAGCGCCTTCAGGACAGGACGAGCCTCTCCAAGACCGACATCGCAAACCGGGCGATTACGCTGTATGAGTTCATCGAGGCTCAACTGCGCGCCGGACGCGACATCCTGATCCGGGATAAGAAGACCCGGGAAATCCAGAACGTCCTGCTCCTGTGACGCACTAGTCCTCCGGCTGTCTCAGGCCGACTGGCGGGCGGTCTCACCCCCGACGGGAACCGTGATACCGCCCGCCCCTGGCATAACCAGTGGTCCGGTAGCGTGCTAGCTCGAGCACAAGGCCAGTGATTCGTTCCTTTCGGCTGACCCGAGCTGACGCGACGCCAAGTCGATGTGCGCCAGGCTTGGCGCGCCGGCGCCAAAAGGGTCGAGGGCGGCCTTTGGCTCGGTGAACAGCGGGCTGATCGGCTCAGATATCTTCAGCACCGACTTCTGAAAGAGCATCCTCGACGGATAGTCAGTGTCGGGAGCGATGCCACAAGGCTCGAATCCCTTGTTCATGTAGTAGCGGTGGAGACCGACGTTAGTGGTCCACACGTCGATCCGGACCCACTCGGCCTGCCATTCGCGCTGGCCATATAGTCCGGTCCAGTCGATCAACTGCGCCCCCAGTCCCCAGCCCGCGAACTGCCGGTCGATGATCAGCCGGTGCGCGTAGACGGCCGGGTCGCGCACGATGCAGTCCGCATCCCGCCAGACCGCGGTGTTGGGCGTCCTCGCGACGGTAACCGTGGCTGCGGCTCGCTCCCCGGCCCAGACGATCCACGTGGCCCCGACCTCAAGGCCCCGACGTACCCTGGCATCACGTTCCTCCTCGTCCGGCCATGGCTGCTGCCATTGGTCGGTGCCCTTGCCGCCCAGCCATCCGCTGGCTTGGCGGATGAGGTAGAGGATGGCATTCAGATTGCCCTCAGTGGCTTCAGCCAATTCAATGCGAAACGAAGATGTCATGGTGTCCGTCTGTGGTCTAAAAGCTCAATCCGGCTCCCGTATCAGTGCTACCGGAACCGGAGTGAGAGGCGGGCGGTCGGGTGTGAACCGGGGCCGTTCGGTAATTGGCTTCTAGTCAGGTGCGGCGTCTTTGCCGCGAGGCCGGGCGTCGGGGACGAAGCCGGATAAGCGGGGTTCCCGTCGGGCGGCGCGGTGCAGGCGAGGTCATCGCGCTGCTATCGGTCCTGAGTCACATATGTACTTGTCACGGTCGGCTGTACTTGTCACGGTCGGCGTACCAGGCGCATGACGGCGGTTTTCAAGCGCACGACGATTCTCTTGCGCTCGCCCGACCAGCGGACCGGCTCATGCCGGCCAGCCAGGTCGACGAGAATGATCGTGAGCTCTGCTTGCGCCGTCGGGAGTTCGGAAACTACGGGTGCGGCGGAATACTGCGTGATCTCTTTCTTAGGCATGTGCGGGCTCCTTTACCGGCTGCCCGTGGTACATCTCGGCCCCACTGGCAGCAGGGAGGTCCTGAAGATCAGACACCTGTTCCTCCTCTACTAGTGAGCTCCATGGAGCGGGGTAGGCCTGGCGGAAACCTCGTCTAGGTCCCCTGGTTCTTTTCCTGCTCCGGGACCTGTCCGAAGTCGATGACGAACTGGTTCCGGTCGGCCGGATAGACGCTGACGGTGAGTCGCATCGGCTGGCCGTTCCCGTCAAAG
>DAIPXW010000503.1:0-1929 GCA_036783075.1 Candidatus Dormiibacterota bacterium
CCCTTTCGAGAGTCACTTGGCGTATTCGATGGCCCTGGTCTCGCGTACCACGGTGACGCGGATCTGGCCGGGAAAGCTCAGCTCCGATTCGATTCGCTTCGCGATGTCCCGGGCCATGAGCTGGGCCGCGGTGTCATCGATCTGCTCCGGCTTGACGAGGATCCGGACCTCGCGTCCGGCCTGGATGGCGTACGACTGCTGGACGCCCTGGAACGAGTTGGCGATCTCCTCCAGCTTCTCGAGCCGCTTGACGTAAGCCTCCAGCGACTCTCTGCGCGCCCCCGGGCGGGCAGCGGAGATCGCGTCGGCAGCGATCAGCAACAGCGCCTCGATGCTGTGTGGCTCCTCGTCGTAGTGGTGGGCACGCACGGCGTGAACGACCTGCGCGGGCACACCGTGCCTCTGCAGGAGGTCCGCGCCGATCACGGCGTGGGAGCCTTCGACCTCGTGGTCGATGGCCTTGCCGATGTCGTGCAGCAGCCCTGACAGCTTTGCGATGCGGACGTCGGCGCCGATCTCGGCCGCCATCATGGCGGCGAGATAAGCGACCTCTTTTGAGTGGTTCAGTACCTGCTGCCCGTAGCTGGTGCGAAAACGCAGGATGCCGAGGTGGCGGACGACCTCGGGGTGAAGCCCCTGCAGGCCGACCTCCAGGACCGCTGCCTCGCCCTCCTCTTTGACCCTCTGCAGGACCTCCAGGCGGGACTTGGCGACGATCTCTTCGATGCGGGCGGGGTGAATCCGGCCGTCGACGATGAGCTTGTTCAGCGCGACACGCGCCACCTCGCGGCGGACGGGGTCGAAGCCGCTGATGATCACGGCTTCCGGGGTGTCGTCCACGATCAGGTCGATCCCGGTCGCCTGCTGGAGGGCGCGGATGTTTCGCCCTTCCTTGCCGATGATGCGCCCCTTGAGCTCGTCCGTCGGCAGCGGCAGGACCGAGACCGAGACCTCGGCGGTCTGGTCGGCGGCGACGCGCTGAATCGACTCGGTGACGATCTCGCGGGCACGGCGCTCGCTTTCGTCGCGGGCGGCAAGCTCCGCCTCGCGAACCTTGCGGGCAACCTCGTTGCGCAGCTCCTGCTCGACCTGAGCCATCAGGATCCCGGAGGCCTCCTGGCGGGTCATGTTGGCGACCCGCTGAAGCTCCTTCTCCTGCTGGCGGTAGCTGTCCTCGAGCTGCGCTTTGATCTCGTCCAGCGACTTCTCCCGGCTTCCGAGCTCATGCTCACGCCGGTTGAGGTCCTCTCCCTTGCGGTCGAGGTTCTCCTCCTTTTGGAGAAGACGCTTTTCGATCTGCTGCGACTGTGCGCGGTACTCACGCGCTTCCTGTTCGGCGGCGGTGCGGATCTGGACCGCTTCCTCCTTGGCTTCGAGCAGTTTCTCTTTGGCCTGCGTTTCAGCCTCCGAGACGGTCTGCTGGGCTTTGAGCTCCAACGCGCTGGTCCCATCGCCCTGCCGGCGCTGAAGCAGCAGATAAGCGGCTCCAAAACCGGCGAGGAGTGCCACCACCACAATCGGTACGAAGACGTAGACAGGCATGTGACATGCACCTCGTTTATTCGATTGTCAAAGTGCGTGACCATGGCAGAACCTCAGCCGGTCCCACCTCGGGCTGGCTCGATGACTGCGGGCCGGCTGTCGGCCCGCGTGACACCAAAATTCTAGGCTTCTGGTTCCAGGTGCGCTTCCCGCCAGGCGGCCTCGCACGCCGCCCGGGCGATTGACATCGAGAACCCGCGCCTCTGGAGCTTCGCCCCGATGCTGTTCAAGACCTCTCGATAGCCAGTCCAGGCTTGCCTGGCGTACAGGCGTTCGGCGAGACGAGTCGCGGACAGGGTCTGGGCGGCGGGGTCGAATCCCGCCACGGCTGAAGCAGCGACGTCCCTCCCCACTCCCCGCTGGGCCAGCTCGCCCGCCAGAGCGCTC
>DAIPXW010000504.1:0-1915 GCA_036783075.1 Candidatus Dormiibacterota bacterium
TCTGACAGGACCTCTTTCGCGCGCACAGAGCAGATCGCGGCCGTGGTGGACTGGTCGCGGCTGCCACAGAACCTCACCGTCGACGCCCGCTGGTATGACAGCTTTGGAAACGTGGTCGGCCGCGTGGGGCCGAGCACTCCGGCGCAGCTCGGGTCGCAAACAGTCGTGCCGGTCACCACGCCACCCGGTCTCAGACACAACCTTCCCGGCCACTACACGTTCGTAGTCGAACGCATCCAGGGCGGCCTGCCGGTCGAGGTCCTGGCCCGTCGCATCGTGCTGGTCGAGCGGTAATGAACGTCAGCCACCTCACGACCCCGCCCGCCGCCAACCCGCATCCGCGGCTCCGTCCGGGTCGGTACTTCATCGCACTGGTGGTGACCGGCGTGCTGGTACTCGCGCTCATCGCCAGCTCGGTCCTGAACTACGCATACCTCGACACCATCCCCGGACGGACGTCCCTGTACGGCCTGCTTGCGGTGGCGCTGATCGCCCTTGGGACATACATCGGCGTCCGCGCGTTTTCGCGGGACCGGGCGAGCCGCCGCAAGCACCTGATCCGCGCCGGCGTCCTGCTCGGGCTCGGAACGCTGCTGTGGCTCCTGACGATCGACGTGTTCGTCTTCACGCAGGCCGCCGGACCCGGCGTGGCGGCCATCTGCGCGGTGGCGTGCCTGCCGACGACGGCATTCGGACTCTTCGTGGTGCGCCGCATGGACCGCAACGAGAAGGAACCGTGGCGCCTGGTACTGGTAGCGGCGGCGTGGGGCGCCATCGTCGCGACGAGCCTGGTGATCTGGGGCGAGAGCCTGTGGGAGGCAACGGCAGAGCGGACGCTCGTGCCTGGTCCAGGCCTGGATGCGTCGATCGCGTTCTCGGCCGGCGTGCTCGAGGAGCTCGCGAAAGGCGCGGCGGTGGTGCTGCTCTACCTGGTCATGCGCAACGACTTCGACGACGTGGTGGATGGGATCGTCTACGGAGCCGCGGTCGGGCTCGGCTTCAACTTCATGGAGTCGATCACCTACATGACGAACCTCTACGCCATCTTCAGCCCGGAGGGGTTCGGCTGGTACGCGGCGGGGTTCCAGTGGTATGCGCGACAGGGGCTTGGCCTGTTCTTCGGGCACGCGACGTACACGGCCTTTATCGGGGCAGGGCTTGGAATCGCGCGCCAGCTGCCCAGGACACGACAGAAGATCTTCGCGATCGTGAGCGGATTCCTGATCGCGATCGCCGCCCATTTTTCATGGGACGCGTGGCTGACGTTCTTTCCCATCGGCAACACGCTGTTCGGCCTGGTGGAGATCCACCTGCGCACGCTGATCATGACCGGACCTTTCACGGCCGCCGTGATCGCGCTCCTGCTCTTCGGCATCCGCTACGAAGGTATGGCGCTGGCGGATCAGTTGAGCAAAGAGGCCGCGACCGGCTCGGGCGCCATCCTGCCCGACGAGGTGCCCATCCTGACGAGCCCCTGGGCCCGGCTCAAGCAGAGGCTGCGCGCGTTCAGCCGCGGGGGCCTGAGCGCCTACCTCAAGGTGGCGCGCCTGCAGTCGGCGCAGCTGGACCTCGCGATGGAGAGGTGGCACCGCGAACGCCAGGAGATCGATTCGCCGCTAGAGGCCGAGATGGAGCTCAGGCTGCGCGTGATCCGGCTGCGGCACTGGGTGGGGGCTTAGACATAGCCCCACCGCTTAGGCCGCCCAGCGCATGCCCGGTCCGCGCGCCCGCCTCATGACCACGCGTTCGGGCGGCACGAAGCGAAGCTCGCGCCCGACTTTCAACACCTGCCATCCCCCTTCGTGCACAAGTCGATGGTGGAAGTAGCAGAGCAGGACCAGGTTGCCGAGCCTGGTCGAACCACCGCGAGACCAGAACTCGATGTGGTGGGCATTCGCCCAGCCCACATTCCGGT
>DAIPXW010000505.1:0-1913 GCA_036783075.1 Candidatus Dormiibacterota bacterium
GCACCGCCCGCGTCCACCGCCCCGTTGAGAGCGCCGACCCGGCGCGCGAGGAGCAGCAGCCGTAAGACCTTGTTGTCGATCTCGGTCTCGGGTACGGCGCCGGCGCGCACCGCGGCCAGCAGCTGGTCACCCCATGGGCCGTTCGGACCCGGCATCACCAGGTCCAGGCCGGCGCGGGCGCTTGGCACGGTCGAACCCGTGGCGGACCAGTCGGAGACCACCACGCCGCGGAAGTCCCATTCGGTTTTGAGCAGGTCGCGGAGCAGGATCGGGTTGGCGGTCATGGTGGCGCCGTTGACGGAGTTGTAGGCGGCCATCACCAGTGCGACGTCCGCCTCTGCGACGCAGGCCTCGAACGGCGGGAGGTACAGCTCTCGAAGAACCCGCTCCGTGATCCGAGCGTCGTAGGTCCGGCGTTCGGTCTCGGAGTCGTTGGCGACATAGTGCTTGACGGTCGCGCCGACGCCGGCTGCCTGCACCCCACGAACGTACGCAACGGCAATTCGGGTGGTGAGCACAGGATCCTCGGAGAAACATTCGAAACCGCGACCGTTCAATGGGGTGCGGATGATGTTGACGGTCGGCGCGAGAAGCACGTCGACGCCTTTTGCCCTGGTCTCCTCCCCGAGCGCCTGCGCCAGCTCCTGGATGAGTCGCTCGTCCCAGGTGGCGGCGAGCCCGACCGGGCAGGGCAAGGAGGATGACGGGCGACCGGCGTCGAATCGGGTCCCACGCACACCGGCCGGGCCGTCGGACATCACCATCGGGCGCAGCCCGACGGCGCTCTCGCCGTGGAGGTGCCAGGAGTCCGCGCCCGTGAGCAAGCGAACCTTCTGCTCCAGGGTGAGGCGCGCGATCAGGCCGGACTCTTCGCCGGGGACGCCGATGGCGACCGTGGTCATGATCGGCCTCCGCGGCCGCCGGCGGCCGCGGCCGGCGCTTTGCCGGCCGCGACACGCCTATCGATGTGATCGGGTGTTTGCTCCAAAGGTCAGACAGGCTTGAGCTGCATGAGGATGTAGGGCATCTGCGGGTCGCTGGGCGATGGGTTCATGTATGGGTGCGATTGGTTGGGCCAGCCCGTGTACTTTGCGCTGCTGAAGACGTTCCAGTCGGCGCCGTAAAGCAGGGGAGCCTCGGGAACGTCGGTCGCCATGATCTTCTCGAGCTGCTGCACGATCGGATAGAGGGTAGTGGTGTCGCTGGGATCGGTGCTTGCGTACTGCGTGAGTGCAGCCTGCGCCGCAGCGTTGGAGTAGCCGATGAAGTGCGCGGTCGAGTTCGCGTCCGTGCTGTCGAGCCAGTTCTGGTACTGAATGTACGGGATGCTCCCGCCCGATCCCCAGTGGATGGCCGTCTGCCATTGCGAGGGGTTGGACGTAATGTTGGTGTTCCAGTCGGAGTAGCCCTGCGCGGGCTTAGTGGTCACGTCCATGCCCAGTGGCTGGAGCTCCTGGGACATGAGCGCCGCGTTTTCCCAGTAGTCGGAGAAGGGAACGGGATCGTAGACCGAGAACTTGATGATCTGGCCGCCCTTGGTCCAGCAGTTGGCCCTGTTGGTGCCGTCACAGTTCCCGCCTGACTTGAAGGTTCCGGTGCTGCTGTCGTAACGGGAGCTGGCGGGAGGGGTCCAGCCGGCGCTCGTGAGGATGTCGTAAACGTCGGCGCCTGCCGGCAGGTTGTTGGCCTTGGCCGTCGCGGCGTCGGGCACGCTGCCGCCGGTGGACAGGTCGCCCTTCATGCTGCCGTCGGTCGGAAGAAATGCCGCCTGGTTGGGCAGTATGAGCGCGCTCGTCGAGCTTGCGGGTTGCTCGTAGCCCGACTCGCCCAGCTGGGCCAGTGCGTTGCGGTCCACACCGTAGCTGACGGCCTTGCGGACGGCCGCGTCATTGATTCCCGTCGCGCCGCCGTTG
>DAIPXW010000506.1:0-1902 GCA_036783075.1 Candidatus Dormiibacterota bacterium
CCCTTTGCCGTTTGTTCGTCTGAGCTCACATGAATCAACCTGAGTCAATCGTCGTCATCGCCCTGGCGGTCTATCTGGTGCTCGTCGCCCTGCTGTTGGGCAGCTTCATCAACATGGCGGCCGACCGCTTGCCGCGACACGAGTCCATGGTTCACCCCCGCTCCCACTGCCGCGCCTGCGGCCGGGTGCTGAACCTGGTCGACCTGATACCGGTACTCGGCTATGTGCTGCGTGGCGGGCGCTGCGCGAGCTGTGGCGTGGCGATCGGAGCCTCTTCGCCGGTTGTCGAGGCTCTGTGCGGAGCCGCCATGCTGGCGGCGCTCGTGGTTCTGGGCCTGGGCCCTGGGGCCATCGTGGGCGGAGCCGCCGTGGCGCTCGTAGGGCTGACGGCGGTCGGGCTGTCCGTCGCCCGAGCGCGGAGCTCTAGGCCCGAATCTCGTCCGGGTTGAGAGAATGCGTCCGCGCGTTGCGCTCGCTGATCAGCCCGGCGCGCAGGAGCTGGTTCAGTGATCGCTCGAGCGTCTGCGAGCCTTCGCGCAGGCTGGTCTGGAGCACTGACCGGATCTGATCGGTCCGGCCGTCCTTGATCATCGACCGCACCGCGTTGTTGGCGATCAGGACCTCGAATGCGGCCACCCGGCCGCCCCCGACCGCCGGCACCAGCTGCTGGTAGATCACGCCGGCGATACAGCTCGCGAGCTGGATCCGCACCTGCTGCTGCTGGGCGCCGAGGTAGCTGTCGGTGATCCGGTCGAGGGCTTGGGGCGCGTCGTTCGTGTGCAGAGTCGCCAGCACCAGGTGCCCCGACTCGGCGATCGACACGGCAGCCGAGATGGTCTCCAGGTCGCGCATCTCGCCGATCAGCACGACGTCGGGATCCTCCCGAAACGCGGCTCGCAACCCCTCGGCGAACGATGGGACGTCTTCGCCCACCTGCCGCTGGTCGACGATCGCCATCTTGTGCTTGTGCACGTACTCGATGGGGTCCTCGATCGTGATCACGTGGTAGGGCCGCGTCGTGTTGATGTGATCGATCATCGCGGCCTGAGTCGTCGACTTGCCCGAGCCGGTCGGTCCGGTGACGAGGATCAGGCCGTGCTGCCTCTCCAGGAGCCGGTGGACGGACTCGGGTATCCCCAGCATGTCGAAGCTGGGGATCGTCAAAGGCAGCAGCCTGAACGAGGCCGCGAGCGAACCGCGCTGGTGATAGGCGTTGCCGCGGATCCTCGCCCTTTCACGCCACGTGAAGGAGAAGTCCACGTGCCGCCGCTTCTCGAGCTCCTTGAGCTGCTTGGCGTCGAGGATGCCTCGCAACATGCGCTCGGTGTCGGCCGGCGTGAGCACCTTCCCGTCGGGATCAAGGGCCTCGAGGCTCCCGTCCTTCCGAATTCGCGGCTTGCTGCCACAGCTGAGCAGGAGATCTGACCCTGCCAGCTCGAGCAACCGATCCAGGGCCTCGTCGAGTGTCATCCGTGCTCATTTCATCGAAACCGGAGGCGCGGAGGTATCGGCTGGGTCGGCGATCGCGCCCAACTGTCCCGGGAGGTCATGGGCGGACGTCCCGGTGGACGGGGCGGCGATGCGCGGCGAAGCTCGATGTTGAGGACACGCGCCCAACCGCGTTTCGTGAGTCCCATTGAACGATCGGGCCGTCGTGGGTAGCGTTCGCCCTGGAGTCTTCGGTCTGAATTTGACGCATCCAATTCCCAATCATCGAACGGTGTTTCTCGTGGCCGAGGAGGTCGGCGAGGCGCCGGACGAAGGCTATGCCAAGGTCACGATGGAGCTTGGTCGCGCCCTGCGGCGCAACGCGACGGTGCTGACCCACCTGACCGCCTCCGCCCCACATGAGCCGGGGCGCGGCGGCGAGTCTCGCATCCAAGCCGGCCTCCGGCGCATGCG
>DAIPXW010000507.1:0-1890 GCA_036783075.1 Candidatus Dormiibacterota bacterium
TGCGCGCGGGGGAGTTTCCGGACGGCGCCAAAGTACTCAGGGCAAAGATCGACATGGCCTCGCCCAACATCAACATGCGCGACCCGGTGCTCTATCGGATCCTGCACGCAACCCACCCGCGGACCGGCGACGAGTGGTGCATCTATCCGCTGTACGACTTCGCCCACGGCCAGTCGGACGCAATCGAGGGCATCACCCACTCCCTCTGCACGCTCGAGTTCGAGGATCACCGGCCGCTCTACGACTGGCTGATCGAGAACCTGCCGGTGCCTTCGCGCCCGCACCAGTACGAGTTCGCCCGCCTCAACTTCACGTACACCGTGCTCTCGAAGCGCTTCCTAGGGCGGCTTGTGAGCGAGGGCCATGTGCGAGGCTGGGACGATCCGCGCATGCCCACCCTCTCGGCCCTGCGCCGGCGCGGCTTCCCACCCGAGGGTCTGCGCAACTTCCTCGACATGGTCTCGCTGGGAGGCAAGGGCACGAGCGCCGCCGAAATCGAGATGCTCGAGCACGAGGTCAGGGACGTGCTGAACCGGAGGGCGCTGCGACGCTTCGCCGTCCTGCGCCCGCTCAGGCTCGTGATCGAGAACTACCCAGAGGGGCAGGTCGAGGAGGTGGAGGCCGTCAACAACCCGGAGGATCCCTCGGCCGGGACACGCAAGGTGCCCTTCGCGCGCGAGCTCTGGATCGAACGCGACGACTTCATGGAGGACCCGCCACGCAAGTTCTTCCGCCTCGCCCCCGGCCGCGAAGTGCGTTTGCGCTACGCCTACTTCGTGACCTGCACCGACGTGGTCAAGGACGCGAGCGGCGAGATCGTCGAGCTCCGCTGCGCCTACGATCCGGAGACGCGCGGCGGCGACGCCCCCGACGGGCGCCGGCCGAAGGCGACGCTGCACTGGCTCTCGTCCGAGCACGCCGTGCCCGCCCAAGTGCGTATCTATGACCGTCTCTTCACCCGCCCCGATCCCGGCGCTGACGGCGACCTCTACGCCGACCTCAACCCCAACTCGGAGACGGTGCTCCAGGAGTGCCTGGTCGAGCCTGCGCTCACGGAACTGCCGGTCGGTGAGACCGTGCAGTTCGAGCGCCTCGGCTACTTCTGCCCGGATCCCGACTCGACGCCCGGACGGCTCGTCTTCAACCGCACCCTCGGCCTCAGGGACACCTGGGCCAAGCTCCAGGCGCAGGCCGCCGGGCCATAACGACCTGTAGCAGCGTCGCGGCTCTTCAGGCCCCGGCGGTTCAGGGGGAAACATCAGTGACGATCTCGGAAAGGGCGGCCGGACGGGGCTTCGTGCTGGGGAACGAAGGACTCGGGTTCCTCGCCATCCTGACCGCCGACGTCGGATTCGAGGTGCTGTGGCGGCTGCGCCACGGGACGAACGCGCTGGTCCGCGGCCACTGAGAGCAGCGATGCTGGCGAGTGCGCCTACGACATTCCCGGCATCGAGAGGAACTCACGCACCTCGATGGACGCATTCGGCGAGTGGAAATGCGGGTGGCCGTCGAGCAGCTTGCTGATCTCCTCCAGCGACTCGCCCTGCAGAATCGAGTACCCGCCGACCTTGTGGGTGCCGGAAACGGCGTCACCCTATGCGACCTGGGTGTATTCGCGGATGAAGCCGCCGAGACGGTCTCGCCGTAGAACACGCATGTTGCTCATTTCTACCGGTGGATGGAGACGCCCGGCGGGCGGATCCTGCTGCAGCGACCGGTGAGGCCGATGTCCGTTGTAATGATCGGTGTACTCACCAAGGACCAGCCACAGGTGCCGTTCGTCGGCGATCAGCATCTGGTCCAGGCACTCTCGGCGGGCGCTGCCCACCCAGCGCTCCGCGATCGCGTTCGCCCGAGGCGCCCGGACGGGCGGCTTGATGATCCGCACGC
>DAIPXW010000508.1:0-1888 GCA_036783075.1 Candidatus Dormiibacterota bacterium
CGGGCCAGCGCCACTTCAAGCATTGAGCCAAGGCTTCGAGGGCGAGCGGTCTGAGCACCACATGAAGAAGACGCGCGTCGAGAACCCGCGGGTGACCTGCGGCACCTGCCGCATGTTCGACGGCACGAGGTGGTGCCGGCACTGGAACTTCCACACCACAGCCGAGTCGCCGCCATGCCGTTTCTACAAGGCGATCAGATAAGAGGGCGCCGTTAGACCGCGCCGCTCGTACCCTGAGGCCATCATCGCCGCTCGCAATCAGCTGGCCGGCATCTTCATGGTTGCCGTCGGTGGCGTGGCCGTCTACTTCGGCTATTTCTACGCGGGCACGATCTGCGACAGCTCGGTCTGTCATTCGCACGCAGCATTCACGATCGAACCCGTGCCGATGATCGTTGGTGCCGTCTTCCTTGTGTTCGGCGTCTACACCATCCTCCGCGCTCGGCGCAGCCAGAACGTTCGAGCGCCGGTCGTGCCCGGGGCGCGAGACCCATACACGGAATGGCAGGCGCGCCTCGGCCGCGAAATGGGCGCGCAATTCAACAGGTCCGTCAAGGCGGCTGCGCCCAGCGAGTTCGACAAGCTGATGCTCTTCCTGCTCGCCGGCATCGAGGCGAACGCCGGAGACGTCGACGCCAGGATCGAGGCGCTGCGCTTGCACCTGCAAACGGAGGGTCGCGTGCACCGATGGCGCGACCAGGGCCGCGCGAACGCAGTCTGGAGGAAAGGAGACGAGTCCCTGCCATGGATCCCCGAGACCTGGCAGCTGAGGACCAACTGGGCCCGGCTGCGAGTCCTCGGCCCGACCGTGGCGTCATACACCATCGCCCCGGCCTGGGTCGAGCCCGCGCACGCGCAACCGGAACTGCCGAAGACTTAGGCGGCTTCGACCTCGAGATCGTGCTCCTCGAAGGCGCGGCGGGCGGGCTCCCGCCGGCTGTCTCCGCCGGAAGATGAGCGGAGGGCCGTCAGCACCACCACGAGGCCTCCCGCGACTGAGATCGCCGCGATCAGGAACGCGAGCTGGTATCCGCCTGTGAGGGCCGAGACAAAGGTGTTGCCCTGGGTCATGAGCGCGCGGGTGTGCTCGGCCGAGATCGTGCCCACCACGGCGAGCCCGATTGCGCCGCCCATCTGCATCGTCAGGTTGCCGAAGCCTGAAGCAAGCCCGGCGTCGGCGGCCGGCACCTGGGACATGGAGATGTTGAGCAGCGGCATGAACGACATCCCGCCGCCGATCCCGAGCAGCACGTAGCTGAAGAAGATGCCGGGGAGGTAGCCGGCGTGCTGGTCGGCGCCCGACAGCAGCAGCAGCCCGGCCGCGATCGTCGTCATGCCAACGAGGGCGAGGTTCCTCGGACCGAATCGGCGCATCAACCTCGCTGTGACTCCCGCCGACAGGACGCCCAGGGCAACGGTCGTGGGCAGGAATGCAAGTCCGGTGGCGAAGGCGCTGAAGCCCCGCACGTGCTGCAGGTAGAGCGCCCCGACGAAGAAGTTGCTGAACATGCCGGCCATCAGCAGCGCTCGAGCCGCGCTGGCCCCGGTCAGCGTGCGGATGCGCAGGATGCGCAGAGGCATGAGCGGGTTGCGGACGCGCGCCTGCGCGGCCAGGAACATCCCGAGTAATGCGACCGCAAGGCCGCCGAAGCCGAGGGTGTGCGCCGAGGTCCAGCCCTGGTCCGAGGCGGTGACGATCGCGTACACGCCTGACATCACGGCCGCGGTGATCAGGATGGCTCCGACGACGTCCACGCCCTGGCGCAGGCCAAGCCCGTGGTTCTCCTCGATGAGCCACGCGCCGAATACGAGCGTGGCGACGCCGATGGGTACGTTGATGAAGAAGATCCAGTGCCAGTTCGCCCACTGGGTCAGAGCGCCACCGGCG
>DAIPXW010000509.1:0-1859 GCA_036783075.1 Candidatus Dormiibacterota bacterium
GGTGGCGGGTGTCGGGTTCAGCCCCAGCTGCTGCTGCGCATGACGGGTGCTCCTTGCTAGTAGCGGGGTGGACGGTCGGTGGCGGGTGTCGGGTTCAGCCCCAGCTGCTGCTGCGCATGACGGGTGCTCCTTCCTTCTAGGTGACATGATCTCCCTAGTCGGGTATGTGTATACACGGCATATGTCGCAAGGTCACTGTGATGCCCGGCTTGTACCGAGTTAGTCACTGACGATCGTGGACGGGGGTCCCGGAGATTGGTTGCGTTCGGTAACCTTGGTCTGTGGATTTCGTAAGCATCCCTAGTTCTCGGTATCAGCGAGTAGTGGGGGCTTGACATCGGGCACATGCGCTCTGTGACAATACGGGGCATCGCTATCCCGCAAGCTATGAGAGAAGTTTGACTCGCGTCCGGACGCCGGCCAAGGAGGAACTGATGGGTTCCGAGCGCTGCAAACGTGTGCGAGAGCACGTGCGCGCGGCGTCCGGGTGGCCCATCTGGCAGCTCCGGCCCTGGCTGGTGGCCTTTATCGGACTGGTCACCGCGGTCTACGTGGCCGCGATCGTCACGGCCGTGGTGGTCGAGCCCTGGACGGCACCCTGGCACAACCTCTGGCTGTTCGGCGCCCTGCTGCTCTGTACCGCTTTGACCGTGGAAATGACGAAGCGGCTCGGGGAGAACGCCGGCCTGATCAAGGACGTCTACACGGTCTGGGAGTTGCCGCTCGCGATCCTGCTGCCTCCTGTCTACGCACTGGTGGCACCGATCTTCCGGTTCACGCTCACCCAGGTGCGGATCCGGCGCATTCCACTGCACCGGCGGGTGTTCAGCGCGGCGGTTGTCGGCCTGTCGAACCTCAGCGCCTCTCTGGTGTTCCACGCGATCACCAGCCAGCGGATCGGGATTGCCCCTGCGGTCGGGTCTCCGGCCACGCTGTGGCTCCTGGCCGTCTCCGTGGCCGCGGTGACACTGTGGACCGTCAACACCAGCCTGTTGTTCCCCGCCATCAAGGGCTCCGATCCGACGGTGAGCCTGCGGGAGCTTTACCTGGCGCGCGAGCGCGTCCACAACGACGTCGCCGAGCTCTGCGTGGCCGTGCTGGTGACCCTGGGCGTCGCGGTCACGCCACTGACGATCCTGTTCGCCTTCCCGTTCGTGACGCTGCTCCAGCGCTCGTTCCGGCACGTCCAACTCGTCAACGCCTCCCGTGTCGATACCAAGACCGGCCTGCTCAACGCGGGTACCTGGGAGCGCGAGGCGGCCACAGAAGTAGCTCGTGCGGTTCGTACGCACACCTCCCTGGCGGTCGCTCTCATTGACATCGATCACTTCAAGGTGGTCAACGACTCTTACGGGCACTTGGCCGGGGACCGTGCGCTTCGCACCGTCGCTCGCGCCCTGGCGATTCCCCTCCGGGAGTACGACCTGGTGGGGCGGTTCGGCGGCGAGGAGTTCGCCCTGCTGTTGCCCCAGACCAAGGCACTGGACGCCTACCGCATCGCGGAACGCATCCGAACCCACATCGGGAGTATGCCCATTACTGTCAGCGACGATGCTGGCGCCGAACCGGTAAGGCTCAGCATCTCGATCGGCGTCGCCGCGCTCGGTACCCGGTGGGACAGCGGCAGCGGTGCTCAGCTTACCGAGCTTCTCGCTGCCGCGGACGGAGCTTTGTACCAGGCCAAACGCAACGGGCGTAATCAAGTCTACGTGGTCACCGAGAACGCGACGCTCGTGGCGAGTGGCCGCGACACAGCGGAGAACGGAGCCGGCGGGACACCCGGTCTACCCGAGGCGGCCGGCCCGGTCACCGAGGTCATTCAGGCCCAGCACACCGGCCCCTTCGCGCCGGTGCACCGC
>DAIPXW010000510.1:0-1843 GCA_036783075.1 Candidatus Dormiibacterota bacterium
CCGCGCTCCGGCTCCTGCTCCGGCTACTGACCGACCAGCCGGATCGTCCAGAAGTCGGACGACAGGCCTTGCTGGATCAGGTACGAGTACGGCAGCGTGAAGTAGCCGCTCATGCCCCAGGTCGCGCCCCACGAGTTGCGGGCTATGAACCATTGGTTCGCGTCGTCGTACCCCACGGCCATCACCGCGTGCCCGCCCACAGGCCGCTCACCCCAACCCGGCATGGGCGCGTGGCCGGTGCGCGCCACCATGGCGCTTTCGAAGCTCTGGTACACGGTGAACCCGAACACGAACGGGTAGCCCGAGGCGAGGCAGCCCTTCATCTGATTGAGGTCCTGAACCACGCTCTGGTACGAGACCGCGCGGTCGAGCTTCGCGTCGTTGAAGGCTCGTGCGGGCGGCTTGGTCGTGAATCTGGCGATGTTATACGGCCACTCCGGCTCAGGGCAGACGCCGATGCTCGCCACCGACTTGATGCCGTCGCGGATCTGGGCGCCGCTGTCGGACTTGATGGTCCCCTCCATGACGCGCTCGTTGTAGTAGATGAATAGGCGCGAAGGCACGAAATCGAACAACCTCTGCTTCCTGCGGTCGAACTCGATCGCGCCCGCGATCGCGTTGGCGGTGCAGCTGCCGAGGCGACCCTGGTTGTAGACCTTCGGGCACTTGCGGCGCAGGTCGGCCCGAGGCGGGAGCGTGGTCAGGAACTGCGCGGGCGCCGCGTACATGTGGTCGCGCTGGTCGGGCTGGTCCGGAATCCACCCGTAGCGAGCGATCTTGCGTGGCCTGGTCATGCCGTTCCCTCCAATGCAGCCGGTGGGTGGTGCTTCCCCGCGCGGATTATCGCCGGTGTGATGCTAGACTCGCCCGCGTGCAGGATCTGGCACGCACTCTGCGTGTGGCCGGCATAGCGATCGGGCTTTTGTTCCTGATCAGCCTGGCCTGGGTCGCCTTGCTCGGACCCGCCGCCCTGATCCTGCTGACGCCCCGCAGCTGACCTACAGGTAGGCCCAGCTCACGACGCTGGGGCCGTCTCCCAGGTAGGCGCTGACGCCGTGCTCGAAGCGGTGCGCCTCCAGCACGATCGCGGTGGCCCGCGCGTGGCCTTCCATGATCACGAAATGCCCGTCGGGACGGCGCAGCGCGATGATCTCCGGCACTTTCTTCTCGGAGTGACAGATGCCGGACGCCAGCGACAGCACGACCATGTTGGTCTGGTCGCCCGTGAAGATGTGCCCGACGTTGGTCGCGCCCTCCGCGACCTTGCGGGTCACGGGAGCGAGGATCGTCCACGAGCCACTGTGGTTCGCGTAAAGCATCTCGGCCACGTCGTCGGTCGTCAGCTTGAAGCGCCGCCACCGGATGTCGTTCGACAGCCCCTGGAAGCTGCCGGCGCCCATGCCGAACCCGTGCGTCTTGGTGATGATCCGGCGCCGCAGCTCGTTCTGCTCGGCGTCTTTGAGGTCGGGCGAGCGCGCCGCTTTGAGCGCCATCGACAGGTAGACCGGGTTGGGAGGGTCGCCGACGATGTACTGCTGGAAGTCCAGCGACTCGATCTCCGCCTGCAGCCACGCGAGGATGACCTGGTCCTCGGTCGCCGGGCCCTGGTCCTCCATCACCGAAAAGCGTAACGTCGCCGGGTTCCTTCAAACTAGTCGAGCAGTGGCGAAAGCTCACAAGTGGGTGTACCAGTTCAGCGAGGGGTCGGCGAAGATGCGGGACCTGCTCGGCGGCAAGGGCGCCGGAGCGGCCGAGATGACCCGCGCGGGCATGCCCGTCCCGCCCGGATTCACAATCACCACCGAGGCCTGCCGCGAGTACTACGCGCGGGGCCGCAAGCTCC
>DAIPXW010000511.1:0-1841 GCA_036783075.1 Candidatus Dormiibacterota bacterium
GTCGGGTGGATTGGTCGTCGGGGGGCAGTCCGGTGTCACCTCCGCGAGCATCGCAGGACGGGCCTGGAAATGGTTCTCGGAGTTCAGCAGGTACTCGTAGCCCGGGTCGGCCTTGAACCAGATGTGGTAGTCGCCGTCGTCCTCGTGCGCGACGTCGACGACAGTGCCCGCCGCGTGCTTGCACGGGTCGAGCACCTGCAGGCGATCCGGGTTGTGCACTCCCGCCTCCGGCGGCCCAGTCCGGCAACCCGACACGAGCGCAACCGGCGAGGAAACCGTCGAAGTTGGCGAAGGGGTGGCGGCGGTGCCGGCACACGCGCCCAGCAGCACCGCCACCACGGCAAGCCTCAGCGCAGGAAGGCGGGTACCCAACTGAACCGGGATAACGCGAAGGGTCCGGGGCCGGAGACGATGACCTGCGCGCTCGCGAGCACGGCGAGGTAGTAGAGCCACCGGATGCCGACGTCGCTCACCGCGAAGGCGACGGTCAGCGCGAGATTGACCGCGAGGAGCAGCGCGAGGATCGCGGCCCAACGAGTGCCAAGGCCGACGATCAACAGGATGCCGACGACGGTCTCGCCCGCGGCCTGTCCCAGGGCGAAAACCTGCCAGTGGGGGACGACGACCGAGACCAGGAACTCGTGGAGCCCCGGGATCGGACTGGCGTTCGCGGTCGAGATCATGAGGTCGTGCATCCATGCGATGCTCTGCCACTTCTGGCTCGCGAAGTAGAGCCAGTACAGGCCGACCGCGACGCGGAACAGGCTGGTCCAGGCTTCACTCATGTCCGTTCACCGCGACCACGAGCAGACCAAGTGCCGGATCAGGCGCCAGGGCGACGGCGCCGGCGCCACGAGCCCACGCACTCGTGTTGCCGCCGGCTATGGCGAGCACCTCGCGGTCGCCATGCGCCGCGACGAAGACCGTCGAGCCAGACTGCAGGACCTGATCCGGGTCTTTCGGAAGGGCGAGGGTGGTGAATGCATTCGTCACAGGATCGAAGGAGAACACGCCGCCGGGGTCCGTATCCTCAGTCGGGCCTTCGGCCGCGATGAGCAGCGTTCCACCCGGGCCCGGCGCCAGCCAGAACGGGAAGACGGGCAGCGGCAGACCCACGCGGTGATCATCCCCTGCGGGTACCAGCTCCGCCCTTTCGTAATCGGCCGTCCAGAGCCGGCCCCCCGCCAAAGCGACCGCAAAGCCGTTTCCAGCCGCGAGCTGCTCACCGCCGATGATGTCCACGTTTCCGCGCGTTCCGGCGACGGCCACGCGACCCGACGCGTCGACTGTCATGACGGCCGGGCCCTGGGGAACCGGGTGAGTCGCCGTGCGGGCGCCGCTTGACGGGTCGAGCTCGAGCACGGACGTGCCGGCGAACAGGCTCACGAAAAGGCGCCCGCCGTGAAGCAGCAGCCCGAACGGCGCTCCGCCGACGTGCTGCTTCCACTTCACGGTGAGGGCGGGCAGCCGCACCGCGTAGACGTCCCCAGGGGCGCTGTCCGCGACGTAAGCGGTGTTGCCGTCGTCGGACACGATCACGGCGACGACATCCGAGCCGACCGGCGCCACGCCACGTTGCGATCCGTCGCTCGAAGAGACGAGCACCAGGCCGGAATCGGGGTACCCGTGCGACGTCGTCGCCGGCGCGGAGCCACCACACCCGCCGAGCAGGAATATGGCCAGGAGAGCGCTTAGCGCAGGACGCGTAGGACAGGGTCGGTGGCGAGCTGGAAGGCTCTGGCTGCCGGGCGCAGGTGCATGCGGTTCAGGCGGTGCTGGATCGCGCCCTTCAGGATCGCGGCGCGCAGCTTGTGCTCCGAGAAGTCGGTGTTGAACAGGAG
>DAIPXW010000512.1:0-1839 GCA_036783075.1 Candidatus Dormiibacterota bacterium
CGCGCGAGCTTGTCCGAGTCATGGTGAGACGGCACGCGCACGTTGACCACGTCCGATGCGATGAACCTGACCTCGGGGTGGATCGTGATGTCGGCGGGCTTGAACACCACCTGTGACTGGCCGCCCGTGGGCTGGTGGGTCAGATTGGAGTTGACGAGCACGAAGTCGAACAGGTCCACACCGATGTGCTCTCGGATGACTCTCAGGTAGTCGTCGACGGTGTAACCCTCGGTCTCGCCCGGCTGCGCGGCGAGGTTGCAGATGTACACCTTCAGCGCGGGGGACGCCTTGATCGCCTCGACCATGCCCTCTACCAGGAGGTTCGGAAGGATCGACGTGTAAAGGGACCCGGGACCGACGACGACAAGCTCCGCGTTCAGGATCGCTTGAGCGGCCTCGGGGTTGACCTGGGCGCCGTCGGGTTTCAGGAAGACGTGAGTGATCGGGGCGTTCTGCTGCGGGATCTTGGACTCGCCCTCGACGATGCCACCGTTGATCGAGGCGACGAGCGTGACATCGTTCAGAGTCGACGGGAGGATCGTGCCCTTGACCGCGAGGATCTTGCCCGATTCCCTGAGGGCGTGCTCGAAGTTCCCGGTGACATCGGCCATCGCCATGATGAAAAGGTTGCCGAAGGAGTGACCCCCGAGCGAGCCTTCCGTGAAGCGGTGGTCGAAAAGCTGCTTCATCAACGGCTCGGCGTCTGCCAGCGCGATGAGGCACTGGCGGAAGTCACCCGGCGGGAGGATCCGGTACTCGTCCCGCAGCCTTCCTGACGACCCGCCGTCATCGGCGACGGTGACGATGGCGGAAAGGTTCGAGGTGTACGTCTTCAGGCCCCGCAGCAATGAGCTCAGGCCGGTGCCGCCTCCGATCGCGACGATCCGCGGCCCGCGGCCGCGAAGGCGGAAGGCGTGGATCACCTCGACGATGCTGCTGGTGCTGTTCCCCGGCAAAAAGGGCCCGAGCACCGACTGGGTGAGCTTCAGGTAACTGAACAGCAAGAGCCCGACACCCAGCAAACCGAAGATGACGGCACGGGCCCAGTAGGGCAGGAACTGCAGGGTGATGTAGTAGAACCCGTGCGGGAGCGTGGCCGTCTGGTAGATCTCCTTCAACGCATAGGCCACACCGAGGACGAGGACGAGCTCGGCCACCATGAGCAGAAGAAGCCAACGCTTGATCTGGAGACCAGGCGTCAGCCACCGCAGCCAGCGCGCCGTCGATTGAAGCCTTGTGGCCATCTACCCCAGGTGCAAGAACGGGTTCAAAACGTTCAAGGTTACTTTGGTACTACGCTTCATTGAAGTATGGGGAGTATGCGGAACGCAAGGCGCCTGGTGCGGTTGGCGGTCTTCGGCCTGGTGGTGGCGGCGGTCGCGACCGAGCTCCGGAAACCGGAACCCGAGCGGACCTGGGAGGGCCGGGTTTTCGGCGTCGTGCCCTACGATTTCCGGCCGCCGACCTGGCAGCGCATCCGTCACGCCTACTGGAACCCCGAGTCGGACCACCTTTTCAGCGATCGAGTGTTCGGCGTCGGTTGGGCCGTCAACCTCCACAGGGCCAAGACCCTGATGGAGCAAGGCTTCGGCCGCCTGATGGGCTCCCACGAGTCCCTGTCGATCAGGATGACGGTGCGATCGGAGGGCTCGGCCAAGAAGCCGGACGTCGTCATCACCAAGGAGTAGTGGCCAACCGGCTCCGAGTTGCCAGCCGGGCCGAGATCGGCCGGCGACGGTTCCTTGCCAGGCGACGATCGGGCGGTGGAAAGGACCTCGATAGAATAGGCGGCCCGGTCAAGACCTTTTGGGGAGTGGCGCAACGGTAGCGCAGCTGACT
>DAIPXW010000513.1:0-1838 GCA_036783075.1 Candidatus Dormiibacterota bacterium
GATGCCCGAGATGCGCACAGTGTCGCCCGGCTCGACGCCCGCGGCCTCGAGCGCAACATTGACCCCGAGCCGGTCCAGCTCGCCCTGGAAGCGCGCGAGCGCACCCTCCGATTCGAGGTCGGTGCGCTCGACCAGCTGCACGACGCGATCGCCGCTCACCTCGAACCCGAATGGTTTCACCTCGACGAGCAGGCTTGCCTCTGCGCGGCGCGTCGTGAGCGCTGTCTTCTTGGCCGGGCCGGGGACCGAGGGCTGGGGAGCCGTCGCGAGCATCTTCACGACGCTGTCCATCAAGGCCGGCAGACCCTCTCCGGAGAGGGCGGAGACGAAGACCACGCCCTTGCGCCGCGAGCGGGCTCTCAGGCGGCGGGCCGGCTCCAGGTCCAGCTTGTTGACGGCGACGAGAAACGGCCTCTGCGCGAGGTCGGCCGAGAACTGCTCAACCTCCTTGCGGACCTTCGCGAGATCCGACCACGGGTCCGGCCCCGAACCGTCGAGCACGTAGACCAGCACCCTTGTGCGCTCGACGTGCCGCAGGAATCGAAGCCCGAGTCCAGCGCCGCGAGCTGCGCCTTCGATCAGGCCTGGGATGTCCGCGATCACGATGCGACCGCCTGGGGTCTCGGCCACGCCGAGCTCCGGGTCCAGCGTCGTGAAGGGGTAGTCGGCGACCTTCGGGCGTGCCGCCGTGAGCGAGCTCAAGAGTGAGGACTTGCCGGCGTTCGGCGGTCCAACCAGCCCGACTTCCGCAATCAGCTTGAGGTCGAGGACGATCGTCTTCTCATCTCCCTTGAGGCCGGGTTCGGCGAAGTCCGGCGCGCGATGGGAGGAGTTCTTGAAATGCACGTTCCCCCTACCTCCAACACCGCCGACGGCGACGACGGCCTCCGCTCCAGCCCGGTCGAGGTCCGCGATCAGATCGCCTTCCGAGTCGATCGCGATTGTGCCCACCGGGACATCGAGCACGACGTCGGCACCATTGCGGCCGGTCTTGCGGCCGCCCGCACCGTCCGCGCCCGCTTCCGCGTTCCAGCGAGCCCTCTGCTTGTAGAGGGAAAGATCGGAAAGCCCGGTGGTCGCCTTCAGGCTGACCGACCCTCCGCGGCCGCCATCGCCGCCGTTGGGTCCGCCACGGGGAGTGAACGGTTCCCGCCGGAACGACGCCGACCCTTTGCCGCCGTGGCCACCCTTCACGACGATCCGGGCGGAGTCGACGAACTGCCGCCTGCCGTCAGTTCTGGTCGTTCTGCTCGCTTGCGGGCGCAGCCTGCGTGCCCTTGGCGCCACCAGCTTGGGCGCGCTCCGCGGCGACGCTGACGCGCCGGCCGTCTTTGCCCACGCGCTCATAGCGGACGTACCCGGGTACGAGGGCGAACAGTGTGTGGTCCCGGGCCAGGCCGACTCCCGCGCCCGCCGTGATCCGGCTGCCACGCTGCCGGACGATGATGGCGCCGGCGCCCACCACCTGGCCGCCATAGATCTTCACTCCGAGCATCTGCGGGTTCGAGTCGCGCCCGTTGCGGGACGAACCGCCACCTTTCTTATGTGCCACCTACTCCGACTCCTTCTTCTTTGTCGCGCGCCGGGCCGGCTTGGCCTCGGCCTTGGTCTCCGCTTTGGCCTCGGCCATGGGGGCCGCCTCGGCCTTCGGCTTCTTCGACGCCGGCTTTGACTTCGTCCTGGCCGCTGGTTTGGGCTTGGCTTCGGTGTCGGTCTCGTTCGTGAACCCGCCGACGGCGATGATCTCCACCGCGGTCAGGTCCGCGCGCCCGCCGTGGTGCACCCGCACGCGCTTCTTCGACTTGTAACGCAGGCTCTCCAGACGCGGCCCGCGGCGG
>DAIPXW010000514.1:0-1830 GCA_036783075.1 Candidatus Dormiibacterota bacterium
ATGTACTGCATGGTGTCGTAGATCGCGAGGCCCGCGGTCACCTGGCCGCCCGGGCTGTTGATGTAGAGGGCGATCTCCTTTTCGGGGTCCTCCGACTGCAGGAAGAGCAGCTGGGCTACGACGAGGTTTGCCACCTGGTCGTCGATGGGGGTCCCGATGAAGACGATGCGCTCCTTGAGGAGCCGCGAGTAGATGTCGAAGGCCCTCTCGCCGCGACCTGTGTTCTCGACCACCATCGGAACGAGGTAGCCGGCCGGACGCTCGACTCCGTTGTGGTCGTGCACAACGCCCATTCTAGACACGCCGTCTGCCGGTGCCGTCAACTTGCCGCTCCGGCGACCTCTACCAGGCGTTCGAGCACACGCTGGCGGCGGAGCCTGGAGGCAAAGTACCGGCGCGCGCTGGGGCTCTTCTTGAGCTCGGCCACCTGGTCCCTCAGCTCGTCGTCCTCACCCGCCTGCTCCTCGAGGAACTTCACCACGTCCTCGTCGGAAGGCTCCAGGTTCTGGCGCTTGGCGAACTCGCCCAGCACAAGGTCGACCTTCAGACGCGCCTCCGCGTCCGGTCGTTCGTCCGCCATCCACTGGTCGAGCGTCTTGCCCAGGTACTCCAGGTAGCGGTCCAGCTTGAGGCCCTGGCGGTTGAGGCTGCGCTCCATCGACTCGAGCTGGCTGACCAGCTCCTTTTCCACGAGCGTCTCCGGCACGTCGACGCTCGACGCCTCGACCAGGGCTTTCACGACGGCCTGCTCGCGCTCGAGCTTCGCCATCGCCCGGGCGGACTCCTCGAGCTCGGCGCGGACCGACTCGCGGTAGGCTTCCACGGTCTCGTGGGCCCCGTAGCTGAGGACCTTGGCCAGCGGGTCGTCGAGGGCCGGCACGATCTTTTCCTTGACGCCGCGCACGACGACCTTGATGGTCGCCTCCTTTCCCGCGAGCTTCGGGTCGCTGTACGTCTCGGGGAACGTCACCCTGGCCTCGCGAGCCTCGTCGACGAACGCACCCGGCAGCACCTCGAGAAGCTCGGGCAGCAGCACGCCCTCGCGGATCTCGGCCTCCATCGCCTTGCGCGACTCAGACTCCACGAACTCGCCGTCGACCTCGACCTCCACGTCGATGATCGCGATGTCCCCCGACCGCACCTCGCGCTCGACGGGGGTGATCTCGGCGAGCGGCTGGCGCAGGTCTTCGAGCCTGCGGTCGAGCATCTCTTCGGTGACCTCGACCTCCGAGGTGGACGGCTTCAGGGTCGTGGCGTCGGCGAGCGTCACGTCGGGCATGACGCTGATGGTGGCTTTCAGCCTGGCCGGCCGGCCGCGCTCGAGCTCCAGGACCTCGACGTCCGGGCTGTCTATGGGGTCGATTGATTTCTCCTCGAGCGCCTGGCGGATCACCTCGGGCACCATCGTCTCTACCACCTCTTCGCGCACGACGGCCGGACCCAGGCGCGCCTCGACCAGCGCGCGAGGCGCGCGACCCGGCCGGAACCCTTCGATCTTCGCGCGCGAGACCAGGCGGTTTAGAACGCGTTCGAAGGTCGCATCGACCAGCTCGGCCGGGACCTCGATGGTCATGCCGACCTGGCTTTTCGGCAGTGGCTCCGTGGAAACAGAAAGCGGGGTAGGCATCAGAGTGTCACGCGATTCTACGAACTGCCGTGAGATAGCGCCCGCGCCGCAACCGGCAGAGAGCGACTAGGGGCAGGGTGAGGCCGGCACCGGCGGGCTCGGGCAGGGGCTCGGCGACGGGCTTGCGAGCACCGGGCCGCCCGGGTCGGGTGGGACCAGGTTCACGGGCGCGACCGGCGTCGGGCTCGGGGGATTGTCCCCTG
>DAIPXW010000515.1:0-1828 GCA_036783075.1 Candidatus Dormiibacterota bacterium
ACGTCTACGTCGCGCAGATCGCGATGGGCGCCGACAACGCGCAGACGGTGAAGGCATTTGCCGAAGCCGAGGCGCACGACGGGCCTTCGCTGATCATCGCCTACTCCACATGCATCGCCCATGGGATCGAGATGGCGACCGCCATGTCGCACCAGAAGGAGGCGGTCGACAGCGGGTACTGGCCCCTGTACCGGTTCGACCCCGCCCGCGAGGCCGGCGGCGAGCACCCGTTTCTGCTCGATTCGCGCGCTCCCTCGATCCCGCTGCAAGAGTTCGCGGCGAAGGAGGGCAGGTATTCGCTGCTCGCGCGGTCGAAGCCTGAGCTTGCCGGGCGGTTGATGGCGCTCGCGCAGGCTGACGTGAACGAACGCCGGCACGTGTACGAGCAGATGGCCGGAATCGAACGAAACGCACCCGACGACTCGGACGTGAAGGGCGCAGACCCCGCGGACAAGAGCGGGGCTGTCGAGGAGGAGCTGCCATGACCGCCGACCTGAGGACGAACTATATGGGCCTGGAGCTGGCGAACCCGCTGGTCGCCGCGGCATCTCCGCTGTCGGGCACGCTCGACGGGCTGCTCGCGCTTGAGGAGGCGGGAGCGTCGGCGGTCGTCCTGCAATCGCTGTTCGAGGAGCAGATCGAGCACCACGAGCTGCAGGTCGACTCCATCCTCGAGACGGCCAGGGACTCATTCCCCGAGGCACACAACTTCTTTCCGGGGCTGGACGACTACAACACCGGGCCCGAGTCGTACCTGCAGCTCGTGGAGGCGGCCAAGGACAGGCTTGAGATCCCGGTCATCGGGAGCCTCAACGGGATCTCGCTCGGCGGGTGGATCCGCTACGCCCGCCTGATCGAAGAGGCCGGCGCGGACGCGCTGGAGCTGAACATCTACTTCGTCACTCCGGACGCGAACACAAGCTCGGCCGAGGTCGAAAAGCGCTACGTCGACCTGGTGGGGGAGGTCGCGACGTCGATCTCGATCCCGCTCGCGGTGAAGGTCGGACCATATTTCTCCGCGCTCGCCAACCTGGCGCGGCGGTTCTCCATCGCCGGGGCGCAGGGTCTCGTGCTCTTCAACCGCTTTCTCTACCCGGACATCTCGCTGCAGAAGATGAAGGTCGTGCCAACACTGCACCTGAGCTCGTCGGAGGAATCGCTGATGCCTTTGCGCTGGATTGCGATCCTCAGCGGCCAGGTCCCGCTGTCGCTTGCCGCAAGCGGCGGGATCCACAGCGCGCAGGACGTCGTCAAGCTGGTGCTGGCCGGCGCCGACGTGACCATGATGGCGTCCGCTCTGCTGCGCCGCGGCCCGAGCCACCTGCGCGGCGTGATCGCGGGCCTCGGAACCTGGCTGGACGAGCACGAGTACCGGTCGGTGAGGGAGATGAAGGGGAGCATGAGCCAGGCTTCCTCGGCCGAGCCGGCGGAGTTCGAGCGCGCCAACTACATGCGCAGCCTGGTGGACTTCACCGTCGCATCGCCCGACCCGCGCCACTTTTACGCGCGCCGCGACCCGATCCCCTGGGACTGACAGCGCCATACGAGGTCCAGCGTCCTAGCGCTTCGCCGCCTCGAACCTCACGTCGTGCTTTTCGCCGGGGGCCAGGAACTCAAGCAGCCGGAGGCCCTCCTCGATCACGGCCGGTCGCTCGCCGGTTGGGATCGGCCGGACGAACGGTGTGATCAGCAGGCCTGTCGCGCCTTTGCCTCGCACCGGGATCCAACCGCCCCGGACGAAGCCGTCCAGCAGCAACGAGCCTTTCATGACCCCGTTGCTGCTGAAAAGTCCCAAATGCTGGCCCGGCGCCATGATCCGGGTCCGGTC
>DAIPXW010000516.1:0-1806 GCA_036783075.1 Candidatus Dormiibacterota bacterium
GTCGATATAGATCGCCCGGCCTACGTCGACCAGCCCGCCGACGAGGAGCAGGAGCACGACGGACGAGAGCGCGAACTCGACCATCGACTGGCCGCGCTGGCTCATGCGGCGACCTTCGAGGGGGGCTTTAGTGGGGCGCGACACCGGACTATCTTGCCTATGATGGGTCGGCTGTGCGCCCCCTTACGAGCGGCCTGACCTTCAGAAGGCCGTTCACCATTCTCGGAATTCTCCTTGCTCTACTCGTCATCGGGG
The DNA here is from genome assembly GCA_036783075.1 of Candidatus Dormiibacterota bacterium. GTDB lineage: Bacteria > Chloroflexota > Dormibacteria > Dormibacterales > Dormibacteraceae > Palsa-870. The sequence continues at coordinate 256 of DAIPXW010000516.1, forward strand.
CTTTCGTCCTCGTAGCCCTAAACGCTGGGAACGCCTCCAGCAGTTCCTCCCAAAACGTGGTCGTGGCGACGAAAGACCTCCCGGCGAGGATTCCCATCGATGCGGGGTCGTTGGAGCTGAGGTCGATCTCGGTGTCCAGCCAGTACCCGCCGGTGTTCTTCCACAAGATCCAGGACGCCCAGGGCATGGTCCCGCTCGTACCCATCGCCTCGGGCCAGGCCGTGAGCACGAACGAGGTCGCCAAACCGGGCCAGACGCTGGGCTCGCAGTCCGCGTTCCTGCCCATACCCTCGGGCTACGTGGCTCTTACGATCCCCACCAGCGAGCAGCAGGGCGTGGCGGACTACATCCAGCCGGACGACTACATCTCGGTCATCGCGACGGTGGCCACGGCCGGCAAGGTGGCGTCCAAGACCATCTTCACGAACCTGCACGTGATCAAGGTCGGGATGCAGTCGGCAGACAACAGCACCGCCAACGCGAGCAGCCTGACCGTCATCGTGACCGAGTGCCAGGCGGAGGTGATGACATGGTTCATCAACTACGCGTCCCTGAAGTACACGCTCGAGTCCTACCACGACTACCTGACGACGACCGCCCAGAGCCCCGACCCGTCATGCCCGACCATCACCGCGGCCCAGGGCGTGACCCTGAAGGTCATACAGGCCGCTTACCCGTCGCTGTTTTAGGCGCCCGATGAACCTGCCGCCGCCGGTCGTCGTCGCGGTGCCGATGGCGATGGCCATCGTCATCTTCTTCTGGAGCCTCGACCGGATTCGCAAAGAGCGGATAGCGCAACCATCGACGCCCGCCACGGCCCGTGCCACGCCACGCGAGCTGGTGGAGCGGCTGCTTCGTCCAGCGGCCGACACGCTCAGCCAGCGGCGCAGCGCCAGCGGCAAGCCCACGCTCACCGAAGAGCTCGCCCGCGCGGGCCTCAACATCACCCCGGCCGAGTACCTGTTGATGCGTATCGGCGCGGTCGCCCTCGGCGCGCTGATCGGGCTGTTCCGGTTCGGTATCTCTCTAGGACCGGTGATCCTCGGCGCGATCGGGTTCCTCGCTCCGCCGCTGGTCGTGACGTTCCTGCAGCGCCGCCGCCAGAACCTGTTCAACGAGCAGCTCGCGGGTATGCTGCAGCTGCTCTCCAACTCCCTGAAGACCGGCTATGCGATCGATAGGGCGCTCGAGACCGTCGCCGCAAAGTCACAGCCGCCGGTCTCGACCGAGTTCGAGCGGGTGACCACGGAGATAACGCTGGGGACCTCGGTCGAGGATGCGCTGAGTGCGCTGCTGCTTCGCATCAACAGCCCTGACCTCGAGTTCATCGTGACCGCCATCCTCCTTCATGCCCGAGTCGGAGGCAACCTCGCCGAGGTGCTCGACAACATCTCCGACACCCTCCGCGACAGGCTCCAGACCAAGCGCGACATGAGCGTTCTCACCGCGCAGTCACGCGCGTCCGCCACGATCATCACAGGGCTGCCGATACTCCTGGCGCTCGGCCTCTACATATTCGTGCCGGGTTACTTCGCTCCGATGACGAGCACC
>DAIPXW010000517.1:0-1777 GCA_036783075.1 Candidatus Dormiibacterota bacterium
TCGCGCAATATCTCGGGTGAACAGTGCTCCGGCGGGCCTGCCGGACCCGGCATTCGGCGCAACTGAACAGGGGTGCCAGGAGCTGGACTTAAGTCGCTGACAGCAACTCCCGGGTGAGTTCGGGAACGTCGGTGATGATGCCGTTGACGCCCAGGCGGATCAGTTCGCTGAGATCTTCGCGGGGATGGTCAGGATCGATGTCTTTGTAGAGCGTGTCGGCGGTGGTCCACGCGGGCTTGCCGAGCTCGTGCAGGCGCTCGTTCAGCTGCGACCGGCAGGGCTGGCCACCGTGGTCACGATCGGTGAAGATCCAAGGCGGCCACAGGCGGATCATGTCCGCGCCAGCGCGCGCGAACTCCTCGATCGCTTCGACGTCCGGCGGCTCGAACTCTGGTCCCGGAACCAGGGCAAGCGCGCGCAAGTTCGGGTTCAGTTTCTTGAAGTCCCGCAGGTCTGCCATACTCCTCGGCCCGACGATCACATCGAGCACGGCTCCGGCCCGCTCGGTCAGGCGCACTACGCGCTCGTTGTCGAGCGCTTCGCTTGGCTTGATATCGAGCACCATCTTCGTGCCGGACCCCCGCAGGGCTCCCAGGACCTCCTCGTAGGTAGGAACCCGCTGATCGGCGAATGCAGAACCGGCCCGGCTGCCCGCGTCCAGACACTTGATCTCAGCGAGCGTCATCCGGCCGACGTCACCGGTGCCGTTCGTCGTCCGGTCAACGGTGTCGTCGTGCATCACGACAATGTGCCCGTCCGCCGTCGCACGCAAGTCGATCTCGATTGCCGAGAACCCGAGCGAAATCGACCGCCGGTACGCCGCGAGAGTGTTCTCCGGGAAGCCTGACACCATCCCGCGGTGAGCAACCACCACGACGTCCCAGTCCGGCCGAGCCACGCCTGCTCCTGTCTGCCCGTTCTCTGCTGAGCTTCAAACTATGCAGCTAGCCCCAGGGCTAAGGCCAACAGCATTCGCGGGCCGGGAGGTCTCGAATCGGTGGCATCGGCGCTATCCTCCCGCGTTGGGCTGACCTCCTGCGTGCAAAGCACGGCCTGGTTGTCCAGCACTGCCTCTGGTCTGGGACGCATTGCCCTGAGCGTCTGCCTCAGTTCAGCAAAGTTCAAGCTCGTTGGCGTCGGCCGTGGGTGTCATGTGCTCTTCGATGCGAAACCCTTGGTGCCGAGGCAGGCCAGACTATGACCGTGGCGTCAGCTCGGCGTCCAGCTCGTCCCGTTGCAGCCGCGCTCGGCCGATCCGCTCCAGCACCGTCGCTGCCGGCAGCCGCGCGATCCGCTCCGCCGGGCCGGGCTGAACACCCAAGACGGTGGTGCGGAACGGGACGGCCAGATGCTCCTTGATCACGGCGTGGAGACTGGCGAGTTGCTCGTACTCGTCGTAGGCGTCCACGGTGGCCTGCTCGACCAAAGCGTCCAGGTCAGCATCGCTTGGTTCTGCCAGGTCCGGCAGCCTACTGAAATGTTGCGGCTCCGGGAGGGGGCACTGGGCGCATATCTGCTTATGCGGCTTCGGTAGTGGTGATGGTAAGGGTGTGGTCGCCGAAGCTGGCGACCAAGTCGAGCTTGCCGCCGAGTGCCTGGACGTAGCGGGCGACGGCGTCGATGGTGGCTAGCTCGCCGCGTTCGATCTGGGAGACCCGGCCGGGGGTGACGCCCATGGCGTGGGCGAGCTGGGCCTGGGTCAGGCCGTGGCGTTTCCGTTCTCCGGCGAGCCGCTGGCCGCTTTGGCGGGCCATCAGCGCCTTGCGGCGCCGCTCGG
>DAIPXW010000518.1:0-1762 GCA_036783075.1 Candidatus Dormiibacterota bacterium
GTGGATCTCTGCAGAGGTCTTCCCCTCGTAGTCGCCGTAGTCGACCTCGCGCAGGATGTCGGTGATCTTCGGGTTCGCGAACCCCGCCAGCTCGGCGGTCCGCCGCGCTCGCTGCATGGGGCTCGAGTAGACGAAATCGAAATGAACGGACGCGAGCCGCGGCCTCAGCGCGGCTGCTTTCTGCTCACCGCGGGGCGTCAGCGGGAGGTCGGTACTGCCGGTGTGGCGGCCGCCGGCGCTCCATTCGGTCTCACCGTGACGCGCGAGGTAGATCTCGAGGGTGCTCAACGGGTCACCGCCGGTTCGCGCGACGCGCGCTCAGGCGGGCTTGCCCATCATCTCGGGCCGGCCCGAACGCAGAGAGCGGCTCGCGCTCTCGATCACCGCGCCGGCTCGAACACGCTGCCCGGGCCTTACGCAGACCAGGCCGACGGCGGCCTGACCGCCCTGCTGCTTCAACGCCTCGTTCACCGCGGTGAGCACGCGATTGGCCGCGTGCGCCGTGCCCGCGACGTCCGTGTCCGGAAGGATGGCCAGCAGCTGAGGCGGCGTCCGGCCGAGCACGCCCGGCGTGTCGACGTCGCGCACGGTGCCGGCCAGCGCCGCCGCCATCGTCTTCAACGCTTCATCAGCGGGCCCGACGCCGTTGGCTTCGATCAAGAGCACGCCCAGGTTTCGCTGGTAGCGATGCGCCCGCGCGAGCTCGTCTTCGAGGACGGGACGCACGAAGCGATCGTTGAACAGACCGGTCGTGCGATCCACGATGTGGAGTGGCTCGGCTTGCGGGTCATCGGTCTTGACACCGCACGCCGGACAGAAAACCGCACCGTGGGGAAGGGGCGATCCGCAGGCCTGGCAGGTCTGTCCCTCCGGCCGGCGGCGCAGGAAATCGCCAATCGGCATTCGGTAAAGCCTATCAGTCAAGTACGGACGCGCCGGGCGGGCGCTCCGCGTGCCAAGCACCGTGGATGAGTTCCCTTAACAGGCAGGGTTGCCGTCCACCTGATCCAAAAGTAAGTTCAGAGGAGGAGCGCCGGAGGGGGAGGGCCGGCCCGGAGGAAGGGAGGGCCCGAAGGTGGTATGCGACTTTTGGTCAGCCGACGGCCGCCACGGCCGGGACCAGCCATGCTTCGGCCCAGTCGGCGACGGCAGCGAGAACCGGCTCGAGCGCGCTGCCGCGCCCCGTCAGGCGATAGCTCACGCGTACGGGCGGCCCGGGGTCGACCAGGCGTTCGACGATGCCTTCGGTCTCGAGCTCCCGCAATCGTTCCGTGAGCACGCGGTCGCTGATTCCGGGGATACCGGCGAGCAGCTGGTTGAACCGAGCAGGCCCAGGAAGCAGCGCTTTGACGACGGCTCCCGTCCAACGCTTCCCAATCAGCTCGATAGCGCGCTGAAAGTCCGCGCTGTAGTCGAGGCCCCCTCCGACCATGGGGAGTGATTCTATGCGCTATCGGACAACTCCGAAAGCGCGCGCCACCGGTTTTCCACAAGAAATTTCAGGCGATTCCGCTTTTGCCTATACATCCACGCGCGCGACAACCTCGGCGTGATCTCGGTCCTTTTGGGATAGTGGTCCGGTGGACGTTCGCGGACGGGTCGTTGTCGTCACCGGTGGAGCCAATGGAATCGGTCGCGCGATCGCGCGCCGCATGGCCGCGGCGGGTGCCGAGTCGGTCATCGTCGCGGACAGGGACGCCTCCGGCGCATCAGCCGTAGCCACCGAAATCGGAGGCGTCGCGGTCGAGTGCGACGTGTCACG
>DAIPXW010000519.1:0-1749 GCA_036783075.1 Candidatus Dormiibacterota bacterium
TTCCAGCGTGACCGACGTCGACGTCGGGCAGCACCCCGGCTACGACCGGTTTGTAATCGATTTCGGCGGGGGCGTGCCCGCCTACACCGTGACCAGGCAGCTGGGCACCACGTTCACGCGTTCTCCGAGAGGCGACCAGGTGACACTCGAGGGCACTGCGGGCGTGCTCGTCGTCATCCATTCCGTGAACAACTGGACGAGCTACTCCGGGCCGACGGCGTTTCATCCCCGGTACCCCTTCCTGCGCCAGGCGCTGCAGGTCGAGAACTACGAGGGCTACCAGCAATGGGCGCTGGGCATACAGGGAAGTCCCTGCCTGCGGGTCTTCACGCTCGCCGCGCCAAACCGCCTCGTGATCGACGTCGCCGGCATCTAGCCCTGGGTGGCCGCTTGAATTTCGAGCTCGTTTTGGCAAAGGAATAGGGTTTATCACATGGCAACAATTCGCGGCATAAAGCGGATCGTCGTCGGCGTGGACGGCTCGGAGCACGCCGAGGCCGCGCTCGAATGGGCGGCCCGGATGGCGAAAGGGATGGGCTCAGAGGTGATCGCCGTGTTCGCCATCAGTCCTCCTGTCTATTTCGATACCGGCTACGCGCAGCCCGTCATCCCGGTCGAGTTCGACGAGAACTGGCGCGCCGAGATGAAAAAGGAGCTGGAAAAGGATTGGTGCAAGCCGCTCAAGGCGGCCGGCGTCAAGTACCGCACGCTCATGGAGGACGGCAGGCCGGCTTCTGTCATCGCCCGCGTTGCCGAGTCGAGCGGCGCCGATGTGATCGTCGTCGGGCGCCGGGGCAGGGGCGGCGTTCGTGAGCTGCTTCTCGGGAGCGTCAGCCACGAGCTCGTACTGCATTCCAGGACGCCCGTCCTGGTGGTCGAGGGTTCCTCGGTGGCGCGCGCAGGCGGACGCGCGGCGAGCCGCGCCCCGCGCCGGAAGACGCCTGCAAAGGCACGCGCTAGGCGCTAGCGAAGGCCCTCGACCCCCAGACCTACCGGCCTCTGACCGACCGCGCTTTTTCCTGCGACGCTAGTGGCGCGACAGAACCCGGTGGATTTGGGCGTAGACCCGGGGATGGTCGAGCAGGTCGAAATGGCTCAGCGAACCGACGTTGATGACCTCGTCTGCAGGAACCGCGACCTCGCCACCCGGCCGGCGGCCGGCCGCGCTCTCGGTGCGGACGAGAAAATCGCCTCCAAGGCGGCCCAGGGGATGCCTGGGATTCTTGGTCAGGGTGGCCGTGATGAACGTGTGCGTACAACCGGGTAGCGTGGGAACGTCGCTTCGGTTGTCGTGCAGGAGCCGCCCCGAATCCTCGCCGCGCCAGTCGTCCTCGACGAGGTAGCCGAAGCGAAGGTCGCGTATGCCGTCGCTGCGCATGTCGAGGATCCTGGCGATGGGCTGGGTTTCGGGGACGGCGCGAAACGCCCATGCCGCGGCGTGCACCGATTTCTCGAGGGGCACTCCGGTGTGCGGTGACCCGAGAGCGATCAGGTGTCGCAGCGCTGAAGGCCACCGCCGCCGCGAGACGCTCCCGGCGTGACATGCCGAACGCGCGACGAGGCCCCCCATCGAATGGCCGATGAGGATCAGCTCCTCGACCGTCACCGGCCACGCGTCGAGCAGATCTTCCAGCAGGTCGCTCAGCAGGCGGCCGTTCGAGCTGATGTGAAGACCCGTGTTGTACCGGACCTCGACCGGAGTGACGGCACAGTCGCGGCGCATCTGCTCGCCGAACGAAAGGCGCGCGC
>DAIPXW010000520.1:0-1739 GCA_036783075.1 Candidatus Dormiibacterota bacterium
CGGCGAAATCATCTTTGATGCGCGATTTCACCCGTACGTCGACGTTCACTGCGGAACGGCGACCGCGAGGGCTGTATGGGACTCTGGCGCCAGCATCACGGTGGCAGACATGAGCTTCGTGAGGCGACACCCGGCTTTCTTCGAAGAGTCAGGTCGATCCACCGGGACCGATTCGACCGGAGCCGAAATGTCGAGCCCGATGTTCATCATGTCCGAAGCGATGATCGGGAGCTCGGTGTTTCCGCCTCACAAGGTCGCCTCGGTCGATCTTTCCGCAGTCAACTCGACCGTCGACATACCCATGGACCTCATCCTCGGTTACAGCACACTGCGCCATGCGGACTGGTTGCTCGACTTTCCACGCAAGCGATTTGCCATTTTGCAACTGCGGGGCGCGCCGCGGCCTTAGCGCATGGGAGGCTCATGAGAGCGGTCGTCTACGACAGGTACGGGCCGCCGGAGGTGCTGCGAATCGAAGACGTCGAGCGGCCGGTCCCCAAGGCGGACGAAATCCTCATCAAGGTTCACGCCACGCTGGTCACACGTTCGGACTGCGCGACTCGTGATGCCAACCGGCGGAGCGGCCTTTTCGTCATGGTCGTCAGCCGCCTCATCTCCGGGATCCGCCGGCCGCGGCAGCGGATCCTGGGCACCGACCTGGCCGGAGAGGTGGAAGCGGTCGGCGCAGGAGTCAAAGAGTTCGCGGTCGGCGACCGCGTCTTCGGTTCGACCGGCTTCGGGTTCGGTGCGCACGCGGAGTTCATCTGCATGAGTGAAAGCGCCCGCGTCACGCACATGCCGGCGGGAATGACCTTCGAGGAGGCCGCGACGGTCTGCGATGGAGGCCTCAACTCACTGTGGTGCCTCAGAGGGGCAAATCTCCGAAAGGGACAAAGGATCCTCGTCTACGGCGCCTCCGGGGCCATCGGCACGGCGGGGGTTCAGCTGGCCAAGTATTTCGAAGCCGAGGTCACCGCGGTGTGCAGCACGAAGAACCTCGAGCTCGTGAGATCGCTCGGAGCCGACATGGTCATCGACTACACGCGGGAAGACTTCACCAAGAACGGCGAAAAGTACGACGTCATCTTCGACGCTGTCGGCAAGCACGCGTTCAGGCGCTGCAGAGACTCCCTGAAGCCCGGCGGCGTCTACCTGGCGACCGACGGGTTCGAGAATCTCATCCTGGCGCTGTGGACCTCGAGGATCGGAGACAAGAAAGTGCTGTTCTCGATACCACCTCGATACACGAAGCAGGACGTCGAGTTCCTCAAAGAGCTCATTGAGGCCGGGAGATACCGCGCAGTCATCGACCGCTCCTACCCGCTGGAGGACGTGGTCGAAGCGAGCAGGTACGTCGAGACCGAGCAGAAGACGGGAAACGTCGTCCTCACCGTCAGCCGGGATTGACCGGGGCTACGCCTGGTTGCGCGGGTCCGCCGCCTTGCTGATCGGCTCGTCCAGCCGAGGCCGGACCTCGGTGAGGTGGATCTTGAACGGGATCCCTGGAGCTCGAAATCCGACCGCCAGATGCTGGTTGTCGCAGAAGGGTTGGTGATTCGAGCGTCCGCAACGGCAGAGGGTCGCTCGAGGCAGCACCTCCACGGTCTGGTCTTCCCTCCGGACCTCGATCTGTCCGACCACCAGGAGTGGTCCATTCCGAATCGGCGTCACCGTCGTGCCTGCGTGCGTTTCCGGAGGTCCGCCATCCAGACGGCGGAACTGAAGAGCGCCGCTCGGGC
>DAIPXW010000521.1:0-1731 GCA_036783075.1 Candidatus Dormiibacterota bacterium
GCAGGCGCTGCTCGGCGGCAACCTTCGCAGCGAGGAGATCATCCCGATCGTCGCCAAGATGGACGCCATCGGCTTTGCCGCGATGGAAGCCTTCGGCGGCGCCACCTTCGAGACGCAGCTGCGCCGGCCCGAAGACCCCTGGGACTTCCTGCGCAAGCTGCGCAAGGCCACGCCCAACACGCCGATCCAGGCCCTGATCCGGGGACAGAACCTCGTCTCCAAGCGCAACTTCGCGGACGACGTGGTCAAGCTCTTCGTCAAGCACGCGGCGAAAGCCGGGGTCGACGTCTTCCGGGTGTTCGACCCGCTCAACGACCTGCGCAACATGGAGTCCGCCATCTCGGCGGCGCTCAAGGCGAAGAAGAAGGTGCAGGGAGCGCTGAGCTACGCCATCTCTCCCGCGCATGACCTGGAGCTCTGGTGCTCCCTGGCGAAGGGGCTGGTCGACATGGGCTGCGAGGAGGTCGTCATCAAGGACACCTCAGGGCTGCTCAGCCCGCAGGCGACCTGGGAGCTGGTCACCGGCCTGAAGCAGGTGGTCAAGGTCCCGATCGACATTCACTCGCACTGCTCGAGCGGCATGGCGCCCATGGCGTACATGGCCGGCGTGGAAGCCGGAGCGGAGATGCTCGACGTGGCCATGTCGCCCCTTGCGTGGGGTACTTCGCAGCCGGCGGCCGAGAGCGTGGTGGCCGCCTTGCACGGCGGCGAGTACGACACAGGGCTCGACCTCGACAAGATGTGGGACATCCAGGCCGACGTCGAGAACCTCAAGAAGCGGCACATCGAGCACCTCAGCCCGTTCGCGGACCGCGTCGACGCCAGCATCCTGCGCTACCAGATGCCGGGCCTGATGCTCGAGGACATCTTCCACCAGCTCAGCGCCCACGACGCGCGCGATCGCATCGACGAAGTGCTCCTCGAGGCCAACCGTGTGCGGCGCGAGCTCGGCTATCCACCGCTGGTGGCGCCGGTGCGCCAGCTGATCGCGACGCAGGCGGTCTACAACGTGATCGGAGGCGAGCGCTACGCGACGGTCACCCAGGAGCTGAAGGACTACTTGCAGGGTCTTTACGGCCGCCCGCCTGTGCCGGCGGACCATGAGCTGCGGCGCCTGGTCCTCGGCCGCGAGGAGCCGATCACGATCCGGCCCGCCGATCTCCTGGAGCCGCAGGTCGAGGCGGCGCGCCAGCAGGTGAGAAAGCTCGGCTACGAGCCGACGGACGACACGGTGCTGATCCACCTCATGTTTCCGAACCTTGCGCCGGAGTTCCTGCGCGGCCCGCAGCCCGAGAAAGATGGTGTGGCGGAACCTGAACCGGCGCCGGCTGCGGCTCCGGCCGCCGTTTCTCAACCCGCCCCGGAGCCGCCGCCGCCGCCGGCGGTCGAGCACGCCTCGAGCGCCGAGTTCGAGGTCGAGGTGGAGGGTGAGGTCTTCAAAGTGCGCGTGAGCGGCGCGGGCATGGTGGTGATGCCCTCGGGAGGCGCGTCCGCAGGCGCTTCGGCGCCACCGGCCCCAAGGACGGGCGAGGGCGTTGTGATCGCACCCATGCAGGGTTTGATCGTCAAGGTCCCCGTCAAGGTGGGCGACGAGGTGAAGCTGGGGGACGTGGTAGCCGTGCTCGAGGCGATGAAGATGCAGAACGACATCGTCACGACCGTGGCGGGCCGCGTCAGCCAGGTCTACGTCAAGGAAGGTGAGGTCGTCAGCCCAAACCAACCACTGCTTGC
>DAIPXW010000522.1:0-1717 GCA_036783075.1 Candidatus Dormiibacterota bacterium
GCATCGCGGTCATGTGCGGGAACAGCGAGTAGGCCTGGAACACCATCCCCACGTCTCGCTTGCTGGCAGGCAGGCCGGTCACGTCCTTGCCACCGAAGACGACACGGCCCGAGTTGGCCTCTTCCAGCCCGGCCACCAGGCGCAGGGCGGTGGTTTTGCCACAGCCTGAAGGACCGAGAAGAGCGACGAGCTCGCCGGGGGCGAGGGTCAGGTTCAGCTCGTCGAGGGCGACCACAGGCCCATAGCGGCGGCTCAGCTCCTCGAGCCGCACCTCGACCCCGGCGTGCCGCTGCGTGGTTGTGGCGTCCACGTCAGGCCCTCTGCCCGGGGACATAGTGCTGCTGTTGCAGGCGGCCGCCGACGAGCGTAAGGACCATCAGAAGGATGAAGGCGAGGAGAAGAGCCCCTACCGCGACGGCGGTCGACGTGTTGGCGTCGGTGAGGCCGACGTAGGCGACCTCCACCTGAAGGTTCTGGAAGTTGAGCAGGTTGGCGACCGTGTACTCACCGAGCACGAGGGCGACGGAGAGCAAGCTCGCGTTGAGGATGGCGCTGGGCATGTTGGGGATGACGATGCGCAGCATCACAGTGCCCCAGCCGGCCCCAAGGCTTCGCGCCGCCTCGGACAGCGTCTTCAGGTCGATCGCCGCCAGCCCGGCATCGATGGCGCGGTAGCTGTAGGGCAGCACCAGCACGAGATACGCGAACGCAAGGGCGAGGACCGAAGGGGTGACGTTGATGTTGATCCAGATGTAGAGCGGCTTGAGGCCGACGACCAGGGCGATCGCGGGGACGGTCAACGGCAGAAGGCAGATGAACTCGACGATGCGGCTGATCCGCGGAAGACGCAGCCGCACCCAGACCATCGTCGGCAGAAGCAGCGCCAGCATCCCCAGCGACGTGATCACGGCAAGCTGCAGCGAGACCACTATCCCCTTCACCAGGCCAGGAGTCTGGGCGATTCGCACCCAGGCATCAAGCGTGCGGGGAGAGGTGACGTCGTTGCCGCGCGTCGAAAACTCCAGCATCGCGCCGATCGGCATCAGGAAGAACGCGCCCATCAAGAGCAAGACCACGACGCGGAAGATGCGGAGCTTCAGTCGCCGCGAACGGTTCACGCTAGTGGAGCCATTGCGACGTGCGTCGCTGCAGCAAAGCGTACAGAGTCATCACGATTACGACGATTAACACCATCGTGAGCGCCAGCGCCTGGGCCAGACCAGGCTGCGACTGCTCCGTCTCGCCGGTGAGCAGGGCCTGGATCTGCAACGGCACGTAGTTGCTGCCGTTCGTCAGCAGGGCCGAGATGGTCGCGTAGGCGGAAAACGCGTTCGCGAACAACAGGAGCGTGCAGCCCAGGAACGCCGGTGCCATCAGAGGGCCGGCGACGTAGCGCCAGTAGTGCCAGGTGCTGCCACCCAGGCTCTCGGTCGCCTCTCGCCACTGCGGCCGGATGCCGTCCAGCGCCGGCAGGAATACGAGCACCATCAGCGGGATCTGGAAGTACAGGTAGATCAGCGTGATGCCGGGCGGATCGTAGAACCAATTCGTGTTCGCGTAGATGTCGATTCCGTGGCTCTTTAGAAAGACGTAAACAAAGCCCACATTGCCGATCGTGGCGATGAAGGCAAAGGCCAGCGCCACTCCACCGAACTGGGCGAGCACCCCGGACGCGGACATGATCGAGCGGCGAAGCAACCCGTTGGGATTACCTGTG
>DAIPXW010000523.1:0-1692 GCA_036783075.1 Candidatus Dormiibacterota bacterium
CCGCCTTAACGTGCGGCACGACCAAAACGACCAAAACGGCCAAAACGACCGCATGGATTGTGTGAATCGCACGAGGGCTTCACCCTCAGGGGCATGTCGCCGGTCATCGAACTCCGTGGTGTCACCAAGCGATTCCTCACCCCCTCCGGCACGATCTACACCGCGGTACGCGACCTCGACATGGCGGTCGAGCCGGGTGAGTTCTGTGCTGTAGTCGGACCGACCGGCTGCGGAAAGTCCACCACGCTGGCCTTGATTTCAGGTCTCGAGCCGGCGAGCGAAGGCGAGGTCGAGGTGTTCGGCAAGCCGGTCAACGGGATCGGCGAGGGCATCGGCTATGTGTTCCAGGCCGACGCGGTCTTTCCGTGGAAGACCGTGCTGGAGAACGTCGCCGCCGGGCCGCGGTACAGGGGCGCTTCAAACCGCGACGCGCGCGAGCGGGCGCGAGACTGGATCTCCCGAGTGGGCCTCAGCGGCTTCGAAGATCGCTACCCCTACCAGCTGTCGGGCGGCATGCGGAAGCGCGTCGCGCTGGCGCAGAGCCTGATCAACGGCCCGCGCATCCTGCTGATGGACGAGCCGTTCAGCGCCCTCGACGTGCAGACGCGCTCTCTGATGGAGAACGAGTTGCTTGCCCTGTGGGCGGCGAGCTCCGCATCGGTCGTGTTCGTGACGCATGACCTGGAGGAGGCGATCTCTCTGAGTGACCGGGTCTTCGTGATCACCGCCGGACCCGGCACGGTCAAGAGCAACTACAAGGTCGACCTGCCGCGGCCACGCAACGTCGCCGAGATTCGCTTCCAACCACATTTCGCCGAGATCTACGAAGAGATCTGGAAGGACCTCAAGGACGAGGTCCTGGTGAGCTATGAACGTCAGAAGCGCAGCGGCGCGGCTTAGCTTCCACATGAAGACGCCCGCCGAGCAGGCCGAGCGGCCGCTGTCGGATCTCGCCGCCAGGCGAAAGCGCGATATACAGCGCCGGCGCCTTTCCGTGGCGGGCCTCCGCCTGCTGCTCGGCGTCGTGATCCTCGGCGCCTGGGAGCTCTCCACGCGGCTCGGCTGGATCGACGTCTTCTTCTGGTCTCAGCCTTCCGCGATCGCCGCCAAGCTCTGGATTTGGATCACCCAGGGCACCGACCTGGGTCCGTTGTGGGACCAGGTGCTGGTGACGATGCAGGAGACGGTCGGTGGTTTCGTTGTCGGCTCGATCCTGGGCATCATCTTCGGCGTCGCGCTCGGCCGCAGCGCGCTGCTCGCCGACGTGCTCGGTCCGTACATCAAAGGCTTTAACGCCATCCCACGCGTGGTCGTGGGGGCCCTGTTCGCGGTCGCCCTCGGCCTGGACATCAGGGCAAAGATCGCGACGGCCGCGGTGCTGGTCTTCTTCGTCGTGTTCTTCAACGCGTTTCAGGGCGTGCGCGAGGTGGACCGCAACCTCATCGCCAACGCTCGCATCCTAGGTGCGAACGACAGACAGCTGACGACCGAGATTCTCATCCCGTCGGCACTCTCGTGGATCGTCGCCAGCCTCCACACGAGCTTCGGGCTCGCGCTGGTCGGCGCGGTCGTGGGGGAGCTGTTCGGCGCGACCCAGGGCCTGGGCGAGCTGATCTATGCGGCTAAGAACAACTTCGACACCGCCGGCGTGTTCGCCGGTATGGCGTTGCTGGCTGCCATGGCGCTGGTGGC
>DAIPXW010000524.1:0-1675 GCA_036783075.1 Candidatus Dormiibacterota bacterium
AATGGATTCCCGAATGCCGGAAAAGTTTGGGTCCGCGCTCCGACAGCAGCGCCGCGGTCGCGGCGCGCGAAGCCTCCATCACCTTCCCGACGTGCTCTCGCCTCATCACCCACGTGGCGGTCGGAGCCGTGATCGGGCAGAGCACCACGATGCGGGCGCGGTCGCGCAGGCGTTCGTAGTCGGCGAGCATCTGGTGGTGCAGCGAGAGCTGGAGCGTGCGCGCGATCAGCTCGCCCAAACCGTTCGGGGCCGCTTCGTACTCCCCTCCGCCCATGAGGCTGATGGCGAGAATCAGTTTCGCGCCGGCCTCGACCGCGACGTTGAGGGGCGTGTTCTCGACCACGCCACCGTCCAGGTGCTCGCGGTCCTCGATCCGGACGCTGGGAAACAGGCCTGGAATCGCGGTCGAGGCGAGCAGGGCCGGGGTCAGCTCACCCGCCCGGAACACCGTGGGCCTCCCTGCGTTGAGGTCGGTCGCCACCACCGACAGCGGGACCCGGAGCTGCTCGAAGGTGGTGATCCCGGTGAGTGCCTGGGCGCGGTCGATCAAGCGCAGAACGTTCTGCTGGGGAAGCGCGCTCAGCTGGTCGCGCCTTAGACCGGAGAGGATCACGCCCAACGGATGCAGGTGGAACACGTCCATCGCCTGCCTGGACAGCCAGACCTCGCGCAGCATCATCGTGCCCGCAAGCGACGGGTAGGCCGCGATCGCGCTGCCGTTCAGGGCGCCGACGCTGGTGCCGACGATGGCGACCGGAGCTTCGACCCCCGCCTCGAAAAGCGCCTGCAGGACCCCGACCTGCGCGGCGCCTCGCGCGCCGCCTCCGCCCAGCACCCAGGTGCGCCGAGCGGGCCCGAACACCTGGTTTAGGTGCCCTCCTCCCAGGAGGTCAGGTACCGCTGCTGCTCTTCGGTCAAGGTGTCGATCTCGATCCCCATCGCATGGAGCTTCAGGCGCGCCACCTCGGAGTCGATCTCGTCAGGCACGTCGTAGACCTTGCGCTCGAGCGTCTTCGCGTGCTTCGCCATGTACTCGGCGCACAGAGCCTGGTTGGCGAAGCTCATGTCCATGACCGCCGCCGGATGTCCCTCGGCGGCGGCGAGGTTGATCAGCCGTCCCTCGGCGAGGACGTGGAGCCTGCGGCCGTCCGCGAGCTTGTACTCCTGGACCGAAGGCCTCACCTGCCGGACGCCGGTCGCAAGCTCGTCGAGCGCCTTCAGGTTGATCTCCGAGTTGAAATGGCCCGAGTTCGCCAGGATGGCCCCGTCTTTCATCACCTCGAAATGGTTGCGGTCCAGCACGTTGACGTCGCCGGTGACCGTGACGAAGATGTCGCCGGCCCGAGCCGCGTCGTCCATCCTCATCACCCTGAAGCCGTCCATCGCCGCTTCGAGCGCCTTCACAGAGTCGACTTCGGTGATGACGACGTCCGCGCCGTGGCCTTTCGCCCGCGACGCTAGGCCCCTACCCACCCAGCCGTAGCCCGCGATCACGAACGTCTTGCCCGCCAGCAGCACGTTCGTCGCACGGATGATGCCGTCGATGGTTGACTGGCCGGTCCCGTAGCGGTTGTCGAACATGTGCTTTGTGTCGGCCTCGTTCACGGCGACGATCGGGTAGCGCAGGACGCCGTGTTCCGCCATCGCCCGCAATCTGACGACACCCGTGGTCGTC
>DAIPXW010000525.1:0-1669 GCA_036783075.1 Candidatus Dormiibacterota bacterium
TCGGCGTAGCTCCAGCCGCCTGATCCCTTCAGGGCCACGCCGCCCATCTCGCTGACGATGACCGGCTCGCCGCGGTATGAGTAGCCGGGCTGGAACGGAGGACGGGCGCGGGCTGTGGGGTCGAGCGTGGACTCGAGGTCTCGATAGCGGCGCGCCATGACCTGGGCCGAGTCGTAGTCGTGCAGAGTGCAAAGATCGGTCGTCGCGTGCTCCCAACCGTCGTTCGAAACCACCGGCCGAGTCGCATCCAGGCCTTTGGTCAGACGGTAGAGCTCGTCGAGAAAGGACGCAGGACGCGGGCCGAGGCCGTCGCTTTCGTTCATCGGCACCCACACCACGACGCAGGGATGGTCGCGCTGGCAGCGAACAGCCTCCGCCCACTCCGACAGGTGGCGCCGTTCCGCCTCGAAAGAGTCCTCTCGAAAGCTCGGCATCTCGGCCCAGACGAGGAATCCCAGCGCGTCAGCCCAGTAGAGCCATCGCGGGTCCTCGACCTTCTGATGCTTGCGGGCGCCGTTGAACCCCATCGCCTTCGCAAGCTCGATGTCGCGCCTCAGGTCCGCGTCCGAGGGAGCGGTCATCAGGCCGCCAGGGAAGTAACCCTGGTCAAGGATGAGCCGCTGCACGTACGGCTCGTTGTTCAGCCAGAACACGCCGTCGCGCGTCTCGACCTTGCGCAGCGCAAAGTAGCTTTCCACCTCGTCCCCGGATTCCATGGCCAGCCGCAGTCCGTACAGATGCGGAGACTCGGGGCCCCACGCGCGAACCACGTCGAGCGCCATGCGGCCGTGGCCCGGGTCGCCCCGCCACCTTCCTACGACCTTTTCCGCGAAAGTGGCCGTGAGTTCCACCCGACCATCGGCCTCCAGGTCGAAGTCGACCGCGCCGCCGTCGAGGTTTGGCGTCAGGTGAAGGCTGTGGATGGTGCGAACCGGGAGCGGCTCGAGCCAGACCGTCTGCCAGATCCCGGTCGTGGCGGTGTAGAAGATGCGCTCCGGCCTGGTGGTCCAGTGCTGCTTGCCGCGCGGGATCGTCCGGTCCGCCAGTGGGTCTTCGGCGCGGACGACGAGCTCGTTGTCCACGGGCCGCACGACGCGGCTGATGTCGGTCGAGAAAGGTGTGTGCCCACCTTCGTGGCGCACAACCTCTTCCCCGTTGACCCACACGATGGCCCGGTAGTCGACGGCGCCGAAATGAAGCATCAGTCTCGCCGCGCCGGGCGCGTCGAACCGGCGCCGGTACCAGACGACGTCGCCGGGGTCCAGGTCATGCAGCCCGGACAGCTCGGACTGCGGACAGAACGGCACGGTTATGCGCCTGTCAAAAGTCGGTGCGTCTCCCGAGCCGAACTCCCATTCGCCGTCGAGGCTCACCCAGCGTTTGCGCCTGAACATCGGCCGCGGGTAATCCATGGGCGCTCGCTACGCTCGCTTATGAGCGACAAACCTGGCGGTTTTCGCTCATCGGTGGCTCGGCTTCGCCGAGGCACCTGCTCACTTTCCAGTGGTTTGGATTATCGAAGTGGCTCTCCTCGCCACGTCTGGCGGAAATGGTGGACGCTTTGAGACGGCCGGAATGAATCCGGCCTGCCGGCCACGCGGTGTTACGAGCGACAACCTGGCGGTTTTCGCTCATCGGTGGCTCGGCTTCGCCGAGGCACCTGCTCACT
>DAIPXW010000526.1:0-1637 GCA_036783075.1 Candidatus Dormiibacterota bacterium
CGGGATCGACGTCGTAGCTCCAACCCTTGCCGCGCGGCGCCAGGTGTCGCGCCCGCTCCAGGCCGTCGCCCTTCAATGTGACCTGCCACCGGTACTCGCCGCGAAGGCGGTGGATGAACGCTGGCGACGGGCCCATGACTCGGATACCCGCGATCCCCTCTTTGAGCAGCCCGGTGGCGATCGCCTCGGCCGCTTCGCGCGCGGAGGATGCCGCCCGGTCGTCAGCACCGTCGCTGCGCGTGAGCACCGCAAGATCGGCGAAAGGCGGAAAGCTGAACGCTTTGCGCGCAGGGAGCTCTGCCCCGTAGAAGCCTTCGTAGTCGCCCGTCGCCGCGCAGCGCAGGCCGTAGTGCTCCGGGTTGCTGGTCTGGACGACCACCCGCGACGCGCGCCCATCCCGGCCCGCCCGCCCGGCCACCTGGACGACCAGCGAGAACGTGTTCTCGGCGGACCGATAGTCGGGAAAGTGCAGCGGCAGGTCCGCGTCGACGACCCCGACGCACGTCACGGCCGGCAGGTCGAGACCGCGGGTGACCAGCTGAGTTCCGACCAGGATGTCGGCCCGGCGCTCGCTGAACGTTTCCCAGATGTCGAAATACGAATCGGGACCGCGCGCCGCGTCGCTGTCCAACCGGAGCACTCGTGCGCGCGGCCACAGCCGCTTTACCAGCGATTCGAGGCGCTGCGTGCCCATGCCCATACCTTTGATGTTCCGGCTGCCGCAGTGGTCGCATACCGACGGCATCGGCCGCCAGTACCCGCAGTAATGGCAAACCAGGCCATCGATTTCGGCGTGCTGCACGAGGGCGACGGAGCAGCCCAGGCACTGCACGGACTTGCCGCAGTCGCGGCAGAGCACGAACGTCGCCATACCCCGCCGGTTCAGGTAGAGGATCGCCTGCTCCTCGTTCTCGAGCGTCCGCTCGATCGCCTTCACCAGCCTGCCCGACAGGGGCTGGCGGTTGCCCGCCGCCGCCTCGTCGCGCATGTCGACAAGCTCGACGTCAGCGTCCTTTCCCCGCACGCGCCTGGTGAGCTTCGCGAGCGCCATCTCGCCGAGCGAAGCGGCGTGATAGGTGACCACGCTCGGCGTCGCCGAACCCGCGACCAGCTTCGCGCCGCTCACCGCCGCGAGCCGCCTGGCGACCCAGCCCGTCTCGTATCGAGGCGTCCGGTCCTGCTTGTACGCCGACGAACCCTCCTCATCGAGGCAGATGAGCCCGAGGCGCGGTATCGGGGCGAAGACGGCCGACCGGCTGCCGAGCACGACCTGCGCCTCTCCACGCCGAGTTCGCCACCACTGCTGCGCCCGTTCGAGCTCGGTGAGCTGGCTGTGAAGGATGGCGACGGGCGCTTTCAGGCGAGCGCGGACCCGCTGCACG
The DNA here is from genome assembly GCA_036783075.1 of Candidatus Dormiibacterota bacterium. Taxonomy (GTDB): domain Bacteria; phylum Chloroflexota; class Dormibacteria; order Dormibacterales; family Dormibacteraceae; genus Palsa-870. The sequence continues at coordinate 1,383 of DAIPXW010000526.1, forward strand.
AGCTGAGGCGTCAGCGAGATGTCGGGCACCAGGAGCAGCACCCGAAGGCCGGCGGCGAGCGCCTCCTCGGCCGCGGCCAGGTACACCTCCGTCTTCCCGCTTGCGATGACACCATGGAGGAGGGTCAGCTGGTTCGAGGCGACCACCTCGAGTGCGGCGAGCTGCTCGGCGGTCAGCTCGATGGGCAGCAGTCCTGGCGACTCGGCGGTAGCCATCTCCACCAGCCGGCTGTGGCGCCGCTGCCGGGTCGAGGCC
>DAIPXW010000527.1:0-1617 GCA_036783075.1 Candidatus Dormiibacterota bacterium
GCTCTCGAGCCGGTCGACAGCGAGGCTCGACTGCGAGCTGGGGTCCTGGAAACCTCCCACCTGGAGCGATTTCGAAACCGGCCCGCCGAAGATCCCGGCCACGGCCGCGAACGCAATCGCCGCGCCGATAACGACCCACGGCAAACGGTTGATCATTCCCGCGAGCCTCTCGAACATCACCTCTGCGCCTCCTTTCCCGTCTCAAGGTCCTTTGCCAGCCGCCCGTACCAGTCGGCGCACCACTCGTGGAGTGCGATGCCGAACCTCATCACCTCGTACTTCATGCGATGCGGTTGGGCGGCCGCCATCGGCTCGTGCTCGCGCAGCCCGGCCGCCACCCCCTGGTGTCGCTTGCGCATCGCGTCGAGGTGGCGCACCGTCTCCTTCTTCGACATCGCGTCGGCGAAGAAGAGCTTGAGCAGCATCTCGTCGCGCAGCTCACAGGTCTCGATCGCCGGGTCCGCGGCCCATGTGTGCAGCGTCTGGCGGCCCTTCGCCGTGAGGTGATACAGGGTGCGCTGCCGAGTGCCGCGAGACGCGTCCTCCGGCTTGATCAGACCCGACGCCGAAAGTCGCTTGAGCTCGGGGTAGATCTGCCCGTAGCTGATCGCCCAGAAGTGACGGGTCGAGATGTCCGCCAGCTGCTTTATGTCGTAGCCGGAGTGCGGGCCCAGACCGAGGACCCCGAGGATGACGTATGCGGTCGGGCTGAGCTCCATATAGCTACACGATATATCACACAGATGTATCCGCCGTCAATATGGAGATCCTCTAACCGCCTGCTAACCTCCGGATAACGGGGAGCTTCTAGGGTTCAAGCGTCGGGCGAAGGCGCCCATGTTCCGACGGCCTGGTTTCTGCAATAGGGGGACTCGCATGAAACGGCTGATTCGAATCGTTGTCATGGCGGCGGTGGCCGCCGGCTGGCAGGTCGCAGCACCGCCAGTCGCGCTCGCCGACTCTGCGCACACCCGCTCCGCGGAGACGAGCTGCGATCTCGGCAATGGCGTCCAGCACGTCGTCAACATCGTGTTCGACAACACTCACTTCACCCGCGACAACCCGAATGTGCCGTCCGACCTCGAGCAGATGCCCGCGCTGCTCAACTTCATGAAGGGCCAGGGAGCTCTCCTCACCAACGAGCACACGCCGCTCATCGCCCACACGGCGACGGACATCCTGACCACGCTCACCGGTGTGTACGGAGACAGGATGGGCGTACCCATCGCCAACTCGTTCCGCTACTACCTGCCTGACGGCAGCAGCAGCACCGGCGTGTCCTTCGCCTACTGGACCGCGCCGCTGTTCGACCCGACCCCGGCGGCGGGAACCGACCTGACCACCAACATGCTCACCGCCCAGGGCAAGAACGCGCCCGCGCCGTGGGTTCCGTTCACCCGCGCCGGGTGCAACGTCGGCGGCGTGGGAACGGCGAACATCGAGCTCGAGAACACGAGCATCGACATCCCGACCGTCTTCGGCTCCGGCTCTCCGCAGGCCGTGGAGGCGGCCGCCTCGGCGGCGGCGCCGCCAGGCACAGCGGCCGCCAACCTGGCGCAGACCGGCGCACCAGAGCTTCGACCGGACTCCGTCGCCGCCGCGCTGCTCGCCGAGGGC
>DAIPXW010000528.1:0-1611 GCA_036783075.1 Candidatus Dormiibacterota bacterium
CCTCTGCGGGATGGCAGACGGTCACGTAGAGTGAGAGCCGGGAGTTCGCCCGGTGCTCCCACACACCAGCAAGCACAAGCGTGGCGCCGGCAATACCTCCTACGGCGGCAAGCATTGATCAACGGGCACGCGCGGACACTTGACGCGAAGATTGCCGAGGAGAGCGGCGAAACGCCGTTCAGAATGCGGTCAGATACGGTAATCGTGGCTATGTCAAACCCTACGACCTGCGGAAACGCCAGCTAACAGCGGCTTCGTTGGCCAGCGCGCTCAGTTCGGGACCAAGCCTGCCGAATACGTGCTGACCTTCACTGACGCCCAGGATAGTTGGGCAGGTAAGCACCGGTTCGGCGGGCCGTTTACAGAACGGCTGCGCTGCCGCTGAGCGGAAGACTCCGAGTACCGTAGCCGGGCTAGCCACTGGCCGGAGGCCGCAGGAGGGACGGTGTCCCGGCCGCCGAGGTCGATAGGGCGAGGCAGGTAGAGTTTCTTCCGGCCGATGGGCAGGCAGGCGGTCGGACCGAGGGTGAGACGACTCAGCGGGGTCACCGCCGCTGCTCCTCGGCCTTGCGCCAGTCTTCCGAGAGCGAGCTTCGTGCCAGTAAGCGAGAACGCAGGCAGCACCCCCAACGGCGTGGGGGGATCCCCCATGTCCACCAGGCGGCGGATTCAGGATGCCGCGCTCCAGTTGTTTGCGGCTAAGGGTTTCTTTGCCACGGGGATTAGGGAGATCGCCGACCGGGTTGGAGTGACCACGGCGGCCCTGTATCACTACATGGGCAGTAAGGATGAGCTGCTGATCGAGATCATGGTCTCAAGCATGACGCAGCTCACCCGCGCTGCGCAGGAGAGCCTCGCAACTGCGGACGAGCCCGCGTCCGAACTCGCCGCGCTGGTGCGTGCGCACGTGGGTTACCACGCCCTCGACCCGCTTCGGTCAATGGTGACCGACGATGAGCTCCGCGCCGTCTCGGGGCAGGCGCGGGCGCACATCATGGGGTTGCGGGACAGCTATGAACAGCTATGGACGGCGACCCTCGAACGCGGTCTGGCCAGCGGCACCTTCCATGTCACCGACGCCAAGATTACGAGACTGGCGCTGCTGGAGATGTGCAATGGCGTCGACCGCTGGTATTCCAGCACGGGCCCGATGGGGCCGAGCGAGGTCGCAGACGCATTCGCGGATCTCGCCCTCGCGATGGTTGGAGCGCGCCGGAGTGGCGGCCCTGTCCAGCTGAGCGACCTGTCGTGTGTGCCGACCGAGCAAGTGCTCAAGATCGCGCAGCGGGCGCTGCAGGAGATCTGCGATAACGGTTCCTGATCATGCGGGGTCACCCGCCCGTCGAGCCATGTGATCCGCACCCGTTGCGTGCTTACCGATCGATCAGTAACATGCGGCGGTAGCGGCGTAGCGGCTTCTGGCACAGCTCAGGAGGGACCGATGTCATCGCAGCCTCCGCACTCGGGTGAAGTGTCCTCGGCAGATCATGCAAACGCCAGCCAGGCCGGGCTCGAACGTCATGCGATCGGGCTCCCGGCGGTCTCTGTTCAGTCGGCGGCGCTGATCGCCCCGGCGGCGGGTTCGGTCGCGGGCCTGGCGTTCATCGTCGG
>DAIPXW010000529.1:0-1556 GCA_036783075.1 Candidatus Dormiibacterota bacterium
CCGCCCGTGCGATCCCTCCGGCTCCTCCTGCCGCTTGTTTTCGTCTCGGGCATGGCCTCGCTCGGCGTCGAGTTCGGCGCCTCGCGCCTGCTCGCGCCCTATTTCGGTACGAGCCTTTACGTGTGGGGGGTGCTGATCGGGCTGATCCTGATCTACCTCTCCGCGGGCTACGTCATCGGCGGCCGTCTCGCCGACCGGCATCCGTCGGACGAGGTGCTGTACCAGCTGACGGCATGGGCCGGCCTGTGGATCGGCCTGATCCCGCTCGTCAGCTACCCGATCCTGCTCGCCTCGCAGCAGGGCTTCAAAGACCTCAGCGCGGGCCTTGTCGCCGGGACCCTGCTCGCGGTCGTCCTGCTGTTCGCGGCGCCCGTCGTCCTGCTGGGCTGCGTCAGCCCGTTCGCGATCCGGCTGCTGCTGACGGACGTGGCGACAGGAGGCAGCACCGCTGGTCGCGTTTACGCGCTCTCCACGGCAGGGAGCATCCTGGGCACCTTTCTGCCGGTCTTCTGGTTCATACCGACTTACGGCACGCGACCGACGCTGGAGGGTTTCGGGCTCGCGCTGGTTGGTATGTCGGTGGTGGCGCTGTGGCCGCGGCGCCGCCTCTACGCGGTGTTCGGAATCGCGGTCCTGCTCGCGTGGGTGCTGCTGCCGGGGGGCATCAAGCCGCCGCAGGTCGGCACGCTGGTGTACGAAAGGGAGTCCGCGTACAACTACATCCAGGTGGTGCAGGACGGCACCAAGACGGAGCTCATCCTCAACGAGGGCGAGGCCATCCATTCCATCTACGACTCGCAGACCTTGATCACGCGCGGCCCGTGGGACTACATGCTGCTTGCGGACTACTTTCGGCCCGCTCAGGCGACCGAGCCCGAGCCCAAGAGCGTTGCCATCCTCGGACTGGCAGGCGGGACCGCGGCTCGACAGTACACCGCGGCCTTCGGCCGCCAGGTGCAGATCACAGGGGTGGAGATCGACCCGGCCCTCCTCGACGTTGCACGCCGGTACTTCCATCTCGATGACGCCAACGTGCAGACGGTCGTCGCGGACGCGCGCTACTGGCTCGACACCCGATCAGGCAAGTACGACGTCGTCGTCCTCGATGCCTACCAGCAACCGTACATTCCGTTTCACCTCACGACCAAAGAGTTCTTCAGCGGCGTGCGCGACCACCTGAACCCCGGCGGCGTGACCGTGGTCAACGTCGGGCGCACCCCGACCGACTACAGGCTCGTCGACGCCATCGCAAGCACCATGGCCGCGGTCTACCCTTCGGTGTTCCTCGTCGACGTGCCCGGATTTTCGAACACCATGGTTTACGGATCGACCCAACCGACCACGATCGAGGACGTCATGCACAACCTCGGGTTGATCAGCGAGCCGCTCGCCGCCACCGTTGCCGCGAGCGCGACGAACGAAGGCAACCTGCGCGTCTCTCCGTACCACGACCAGGTCTTCACGGACGATCTCGCGCCGGTCGAGCGACTGATCGACGAGATCATCTTCAGCTACGCGACCGCCCACTAGCTCGCCTTCACCTCCCCGCCATGCGG
>DAIPXW010000530.1:0-1556 GCA_036783075.1 Candidatus Dormiibacterota bacterium
TGCGCAGTGATGTACCGGTCATCACCTACATCAGCGGCGGGCTCGACTCCACGGTCGTCCTCGGCCTCTGCGGTCGCCACCGCGGCGAGCGGATTCCCGCGTTCACCATCGGTTTCGAGGGCGCCGGGCCCGACGAGCGGGTCCACTCGACCGAGGCCGCCCGGGTCATGGGATCGCCCTTGACCACGGTCATCATGGACAAGTCGAAGATCGGTGCGACCTTTCCCGAACTGGTCCGCGCGGCCGAGGGCCCCGTCCTGGATACCTCGTGCGCGGCGCTGCTGCGTCTGGCACAGGCCGTGCATGAGCAGGGCTACAAGGTCGCCCTCACCGGTGAGGGGGCCGACGAGGCCCTGGCGGGCTACGTGTGGTACAAGACTCAGAAGTTCCGGGACGGTGTTTATCGCACCGTGGGCCGGTCCGCTCCGCGCTTGCTGCGAAACCTGGTCGCACGCTCGGTTGCCGGCCGCCGCATGGTCATCCCCCCCGAGCAAGCCATCGGCGGGGTTCGCCCGGCGCAGCAAGATCTGTACGAGATGATCTCGCAGTCCAAGCCGATTCTCTACTCCGAGGCGATGTGGCAGCAGCTCGGCGATCACAGCCCGTATTCGGATCTCGACATCACGACCGACCGGATGAGCCGCTGGCACCCGCTGAACCAGTCGCTTTACGTCGGCTACAAGGTCATGCTGGCCGGCCTGCTGATGATCTCCAAGGGCGACCGCATCGCCATGAACGCATCGGTCGAGACCCGCTATCCTTATCTCGACGACGACGTGATCGCCTTTTGCGCGGGCATTGCTCCGGAATACAAGCTCCACGGCATGACCGAGAAATGGATCCTCCGCCAGGCGGCCAAGAAGATCCTGCCCAAGAAGATCGCCAACCGCCCCAAGACGATGTTTCGCGCCAGCCTGGCGCAGACCTTCCTCGGCCCGCAGCGTCCTGCGTGGGTCGATCAGCTCCTCAGCCCCGAATCGCTCCGCGCAACCGGCTATTTCGATGCGGCTTCGGTGCTCAAGCAGCGGTCGCTCCAGACCGTTCTCCCCCGCCTCACCCCGGCCCGCTTCATCTTCGACGTCGCGCTCACCTGCGTGGCCTCTACCCAGCTCTGGCACCACATCTACTGCGGCGGCGGACTCTGCGATCTGCCGACGTGGGAGCCTCCTGTCGTCGAGACCATGGCGGTCGGCGATGCGATGACAAGTGGAGCGTAGGAGCCGTGGCGGCTGAGCTCCATGGATCCGGCGCCGGCACTGAAATGAAGGCTCGTGAAAACTCGACCTCTCGAGTTAGCTTTCCTTGCTCGCCCGCCAGCGATCGGCGACCGCGAGCAGCCTGGCCAGGGGAAGGTCGAAGCCCGGGAGCAAACGCGTCTGATAGGTTCCGTCGTGTGGGATCTGCACGTCCGGGCTGTCGCTACGGCACGCGGTCAGTGTTCGGGCGAAGCGGTCGATGATCCAGTATTCGCGGACGCCCGCCGCGAGGTACTCGGCGCGCTTCTCGTGGTAATCGCGCGGGCGGTTCCTTTTGCCTTCGGAGACGAACTCGACGAC
>DAIPXW010000531.1:0-1521 GCA_036783075.1 Candidatus Dormiibacterota bacterium
TGGTCAGGTCGTCGTAGCAGCACAGGACCTCTTTGCCCTGCTCCATGAAGTACTCACCCATCGCGCAGCCGGCGTACGGAGCGATGAAGTTGAGCGACGCGGCGTCCGACGCGGTGGCGGCCACGATGATCGTGTAGTCCATCGCACCGTTCTCTTCGAGGGTGGCCGCGACCCTGGCGATCGAGGCCGCGTTCTGACCGATCGCGACGTAGATGCAGATGAGGTCCTTGCCCTTCTGGTTGATGATCGTGTCGAGCAGGACCGTCGTCTTGCCGGTGAAACGGTCGCCGATGATGAGCTCGCGCTGGCCGCGGCCGATGGGGATCATCGCGTCGATGGCCTTGATGCCCGTCTGAACCGGGCTGTCGACGCGCTGCCGCGTTATGACGCCGGGGGCGATCTTCTCGATCGGGAGCGTCTTGTCGGTCTTGACCGGACCCTTTCCGTCCAGCGCGATGCCGAGCGGGTTGACGACGCGGCCGATCAGCGCCTCGCCGACCGGGACCTCGAGCAGGCGGCCCGTGGTGCGCACCTCGTCGCCCTCGTGCAGGTGCCCGTAGTCGCCGAGGATGACGGCTCGGACCTGGTCCTCCTCGAGGTTCAAGGCGAGGCCGTAAGTCTCGTGTGGAAACTCGAGCAGCTCGCCGGCCATCGCGTTCTGCAGCCCGTAGATCTGCGCGATTCCATCACTGGTCGCGACGATCCGCCCGACGTCGGTGGAGACCAGGCTCGCGTCGAAGTCCTTGAGCCGCTCCTTGATGACCTCCGAGATCTCTTTCGTGCTGATTCCCACTTCTTCAGGTAACTCCTATGAGGCCGCCAGGCGGCGGCGCAGCTGCTGCAACTTGGTGGCGACGCTGGCGTCGACAAGCCGGTCGCCGTACTGAAGCTTCAACCCACCGAGGATGCGAGGGTCGACCACGACATCAAGCCGCACCTCCTCGCCAAGTCGCTTTGACAGCTCCTCGGCGACACGATCGCGCTCCCTGGGCCCGAGCTCCACCGCCGTCGTGACGGTGGCACGCACGCGCCCAGCCGCGACGTCGGCGAGCCGTTCGTACTCGGACGCGATACCGGCGATCTCAAGAACGCGGTCGGATTCGATCAGGAGCTTCGCCAGGTTGGTGGCCTGGGCATCAAGCTCGTGAGGCGCGGCGGAGACCAGCTCCATCCTCCGCTCCACGTCGATCGTCGGGTTGGTCAGGACGGAAGCCACCCTCTCGTCCGAAAGCAGGTCCTTCAGCTCGCCCAGCCGCCGGCTCCAACTCGAGACGTCGCCGTCTTGCTGGGCAAGCTCGAACACCGCCCGTGCGTAGCGCCTAGCTGCTGCCGTTGCCACTCGCGACCTCCGCTATCGCCCGGTCGATCAACTGCCTGTGCCTGGTGTCGTCGAGCGTCTCACCGATGACCTTCTCTGTGGCGAGCACCACCATGTCGGCCACCTCCCTCCGCACCGCTTGCACCGCGCGGTCGCGCTCTGCCTCGATGTCTTTTCGCGCCGACTCCGCAATGCGCTTGGCG
>DAIPXW010000532.1:0-1509 GCA_036783075.1 Candidatus Dormiibacterota bacterium
ACTCGATCACCCGGAGGATCAACCGCGAAAACGTCCTTTTGCTGGGCGGCGGCCGCGCGCTGCTGATGCAGCTGGCACACCCGAAGGTCGCGGCGGGCGTCGACGAGCACTCGGACTTTCGGTCACGACCGATCCGCCGCCTGCGCAGGACGATCCGCATGACGATGGCGATCGTCTTCGGCGATAAGAAGACGGCGCTGGCCGCCGCTCGCGCCGTGAACCAGGCGCACGCGAGAGTGAAGGGCGCCGATTATCGAGCGCTCGACCCTGACCTTTTGCTGTGGGTGCACGCCACCCTCGCCGACACGGCCCTCGTCACCTACGAGACGTTCGTGCAACCTCTGACGCCGCGCGAGCGTGAGGACTTCTACGAGGAGTTCAAGCTGATGGGCGAGCTCCTCGGCATCCCGCGAGAGCGTTTCCCGGCGGGCTTCCGCGAGTTTGGCGCGTACCTCACGGAGATGATGTCCACCGGCCCGGTGCGCGTGGACGCACGCGCCCGCGAGCTGGCCGCGCAGGTGCTGAGGCCACGCCTGCGCCTTCTCCCGAGCCCGGCCATGATCCCGTTCGAGGTCGTGACCGCCGGCCTTCTTCCGCCGACTCTGCGCGACCAGTACGGCCTGGGTTGGGGACCCCGGCAACAAAGGGCCTACCGGCTCGCAGTCAAGACATTGCCGCGCGTGATCGCGTTCACCCCGCCCTTGTTCCGCGTGTGGCCGCTGCCCGGCCACAACGTGACACTGGCGGGGTCGGCTACTTCTTGATGTAGACCAGGCCCAGCGCTTTGGGACCCGTGTGGGTCGCGAGCACGCAGCCGATCTGGCCGATCGGGATCTCCATGCCCGGCAGCTCACTGCGCAGGTCGTCGGCGATGCGCTCCGCCTCTTCCGGCGCCTGGGCGTGCACCACGCCGACGTATTCGACGGGCAGCTCACCACGGAAGAACTCGATCATCCGGGGAATGGCGCGCGAGCGGGTGCGCACGCGATCGACCGGCTTGATCTCGCGGTCGACGACCAGCAGGAGCGGCTTGAGGTCGAGCATGGTGCCGATCATCGCCTGGGCGCGGCTGACCCTCCCCCCCATCTCGATATAGCGCAGGGTGTCGAGCAGCGCGAGCACCCGGCATTTGGGCACGCGCTGACGGACCGCCGCCGTCGCCTCCTCGAGCGTCGTGGATTCGGCCGCCACGCGGCAGAGAAAGGCCATCGGCATCGTCACGGTCTCGCTGTCGATGACCTCGACCTCGAAGCCCTCCACCGATTGGGCGCCGACACGCGCCGCCTCGGCCGTCGCCGAGAGCTGTGCCCCGATGTGGATGGAGATGCAGCCTTCGAAGTCGCCGGCCAGTCGCTGGTAGACCTCCGCGAACTCTCCCGGTGAGGGAGCCGACGTGGTCGGCAGCTTGGAGGCCCCGGCGAGCCTGCGGAAGAACTCGTCGTCACTCATGTCGATGCGGTCGCGAAAGGTCTCGTTCCCGAAGAGCACCTTGAGCGGGACCACCTCGAT
>DAIPXW010000533.1:0-1509 GCA_036783075.1 Candidatus Dormiibacterota bacterium
CGGCTTTCATTATGCGGCCAGGGGCCGCCGCGCTCTACGTTGTTGGCCAGTGAGGGCCGAGGTAGGGGTCGGGATGCTCCTGCGTCCACCGGTCGAGAACCTTGGCGAGTGCGGCGGCCTGTCCACCTCCCGCGGGCAGGTTCTTCTTCAGCACGAACACGAGCACGACGTCGCGTTCGGCGGCGAAGTCTGCGACGTTCTCGGTCACGACCGCCCGGCCTTCGCCATGGGTGACCGCGGCCACGTGCGCGTCTTCGGCTGCTCGAAGACCGATCTCGGCGACGTGGACTGCGTCATGACCGTAGGTGTCTCGCAGAAGCGCGGCGGCAGCTATGGGGAACATCTCATCGATCAGAAAGGCGGTCACGCCAGCAACGCCTCACGCTGCTCCGATGTATTGCGGTTTCGTTCTGCCATTGCCCGGTTGCGGTCGATCCGCGCCCGTATCTCGTCTGCATGATCGGCGGCGTAATCGAGAGCGATGCGGATGAGCCGTGGATGCAGATCCGATTCGGCGCTTAGCAGGGTGATCCGCTGCTCCTCGCTGCCGTCAAGGTCCTGAAGGCGTGCGACGATCTCCCAGACGTCCGGGCCCGCGGCAAGTGCGGCGCGCCGGTCGTGCGCTGGGCCACGGAAAATGATTCCTGGGTAGTCGAGCTGGTCTATGCCCTCGACGATGAGCTGGCCAAGCAACGCGGTGGCGGTCATGCCCTCGCGCGCGGCCCGTGACGCCAGCCGGGCCTTGGTGGCGTCGCTAATGCGAAACGATGTGCTTGCAGCCACGAGCAACCTCCCTCGTCTCATCAGCCGATTGTACCGCAACGTAGCGCTAATGAGCTACGCTCTGACGCCAGGCAGCACATACCGCAGCCAGCGCAAATCCATGAGTCCGGTGACTTCCGGTCGCGGGCCGACCAGTTACGGGGGCTCGTGGTTGAGGGGTGGTTGGGTGGCTGTCGAACCAATCTCGGACCGACGTTCTCGCAGGTAACGGCCGTCTATCGCGGTGCTTGGGTGCTCCCTTCAGGGATGTAAACCGTCGATGTCAATCTATCCTGGTTCGAATCCAGGACCTGCCACGCAAAGCCCAGGTCAGCCCTGGTATTTGCAGGAGGCTGACGCATGTTTGGGAGCGGCCCATAACACCGCTGCCGGGCGCGCTCCAATCGTGCCGGTCAGCGGCTCATCGCCGACGCCGTGGCCACGACCGGGTGCCAGGCAACGGGGGCGGCAGAGCGGCCGTTGCCAGCGGACACCGCAGTCACTGGTTGTGATGCTGTTCATCGAGGTGAAACCTCCCTGCCGAATACGCGCCTAGCGACCGGACCCCATGCCCGGCCTGATCGCGCCCAGAACGTCCCGTTCGGAAAGGTCTCTGACCACCTGACCGTCCACAGTCGGCGCGACAAGGCTGGGCGGGTCCCGGCGGGCAGAGAGGTCACCTGGCTCGCCGCGCCAGTCTCCACGAAGATCCGGCCAGAGGCAGCGACTGTGGTCCGGGCCCGGCTC
>DAIPXW010000534.1:0-1305 GCA_036783075.1 Candidatus Dormiibacterota bacterium
CCGCCGGGAATCGCCACCCAGTCGACCAGGCCGAAGATGGCCGCGACCAGGCCGCCGATGATGCCGCTGGCGATCATCACGTACGAGATATCCGCCCACCGGCCGTTTCCGGTGGCCTCGTACACGATGTCGAACACCAGCGACGTCGCGAGGAGTGACTATTAAGTGAATCCAAACCTTGAGGGAAGGTGAGCAGCCCCGCCGGCGCAGCCGGCCGGGCGATGAGCGGAAACCGAAGGTTGCCGCTCATACTGCGGTGGCGTCGGCGTGGCGGAATGGCAGACGCGCCAGCCTTAGGAGCTGGTGCCCGAAAGGGCGTGGAGGTTCAAATCCTCTCGCCGACACCACGAGATCGCGAAGACTCTCAGAAGTTCTCGATCGTCACAGGTTCGATCTCGTCAGCGGTCTCGAAGTCGAAGATCTGCGACAGGAAGTAGAGCTCGCCTTCGATCGAACGCCTGATGTTCTTCTCCTGGCGGAACCCATGCTGCTCTCCTTCGAAGGCGACATACGCGTAAGGGAGCTTCTTTTCCTTGCAGACGGCGACGAACTCCTCGGCCTGGCTCGGTGGCACGATCTTGTCCTCGAGGCCCTGGAACAGGATCACGGGACACTCGAGGTTGTCGGCGAAGTGGACCGCCGAGCGGTCGCGGTAGATGTCGGCGCGCTCGGGATACGGGCCGATCATCAGGTCGCAGTAGCGCGACTCGAACTTGTGCGTCTCTTTGATGAACAGCTCGAGGTCGCCGATTCCGAAATGGCTGGCGCCGGCGTCGTAGAAGTGGCGTTTGGTCAGCGAGAGAAGCGTTGTGTACCCGCCCGCCGAACCGCCGGTGATCGATATCCGGTCGGGATCCACCAAACCCTGGTCGACGAGGTGCCGTGCGGCGTTGATGCAGTCGTCCACATCGACCACGCCCCACATGCCGTTCAGCCGCTGCCGGTAAGCACGCCCGTAGCCTGACGATCCGCCGTAGTTCACGTCGACTACCGCAAAGCCGCGGCTGGTCCAGTACTGGTACTCGAACGGGTACGTCTGCCCGGCCGATCCCGTGGGGCCGCCGTGACAGTGGACGACAAGCGGCGGCTTCTCGCCAGGCGGAGCCTCGTAGTCGTGGTTCCTGGGCGGGTAGAAGAAGGCGTGCGCGGTGAGGCCGCCCTCGGTGGAGAACTCGATCGCCTTGGGGATGCTCAGGTAGCCGGACTCGACGTGCGCGGGGTTCGAAACCTTGACGACCTCCTGCGCGCCGGTGTCCAGGTCGATCGTCAGCACACGTTCGGCGAGGGTCGACGAGCTCGCGAAGA
>DAIPXW010000535.1:0-1179 GCA_036783075.1 Candidatus Dormiibacterota bacterium
GCAAGGGCCAGCCGAACAGCAGGTACATTCCTGCGCCGAGCATGTCGAGGAACCCAAATGCCTGGCCGACCTGCGCGATCGCGTAAGCGGCCGTGCGCTCGCGACCCGCCTCGGGAAACTCGGGACCTAGCCGCACCAGGTGGTACTCATCGTCGGTGTACCTCGTGATCGGGTTCCGCTTCACACCAAAGATCTCGGCCTCGACCAGCGACCCGTCAACGTCGACCACGTTCGCGGTATGGGTCCAGTGCGCGTAAGCAGCGTCGGGGCCTTTGAACCGGCGCCTCTGCGCCTCCTTGATGAGGCCACCGAGAATGTTGTGCCGGTGCGCGAGGATGAAGTCGCCGGGCACGAAAACCTTGGCGTCCTCACCGGGGCCGTAACGCTCTACCGTCGCCATCTCACCAACCGGATGCCGCCGAGATCTCAGCTCCTCACCATGTGCGGGTGACCTTGTTCAAGGCGCGAGGCCGGTCGGGATCGATCCCGCGGGCGGCCGCCATGCGGTGCGCGAGCAGCTGGCCGAGCACGGCGAGCGTAAGAGGCGTCAGCTCTTCTGGGAGACCGGACTCGACGGTGACGGTGGCGTCGGGGTCGCCGTCGAGCGGCGCGCCGTCGACGAGGCGGACGACCCTGCAGCCCAGCTCGACAAGCCGCTCACCGACCGACTTGACGTCCTGCGAGACCCGGCCTCCGCCATCCACGAGCACGACCGGGAACCCGGGCTCGACCACCGTGATCGGGCCGTGAACGAAATCGGCGACGGACCATGCGCGCGCGAGGACATAGCTCGTCTCGGTCAGCTTGAGGGCGATCTCCTCCGCGGTGGAGAGGTTGAATCCGCGCCCCAGCACTATGGCGCGCGGCCCGAGCAGCGCCGGGACCAGGCGATCCAGCTCGGAGTCCTGCTCCAGCGCGGCCGACAGGGCGGGCGGCACCTGGCCGAGCGACGCCTCGAACGAGGGGTCCGGGTCGAGGGCCTGAGAGATGAGGGCGAGGGCAAGGAGGCTCGCCGTATAGGTCTTGGACGCTGGAACGCTGCGCTCGGGCCCGGCACCTAGCGGCATCACGAGCTCGGCGGTGCCGGCCAGCCTCGACCCTGGATCGTTCGTCAACGCAACCGTGAGCGCGCCCTGGCGGTTTGCCTCGGCGATCACCGCGATCACGTCAGGCGACGCA
>DAIPXW010000536.1:0-1104 GCA_036783075.1 Candidatus Dormiibacterota bacterium
AACGGGCGGGAAGCCGCAGCGCGCATACCTGTTCTGGCACCTCGTGGGAAATCGCTTCCTTTCGCTCCTCACGAACGTCCTCTTCAACACGACGCTCTCCGACATGGAGACCGGCTACAAGGCATTTCGGACGGACGTCTTGCTGTCTCTGGAACTGCGGGAGGACGGCTTCGGCATCGAACCAGAGCTGACGGCGAAGATCTGCAAGAAAGGACTTCGAATCTATGAGCTCCCAATCGCCTACTACGGTCGAACCTACGCCGAGGGCAAGAAGATCACGTGGCGCGACGGGTTCAGAGCGATCGTGATTCTCATCCGCGTACGCATCGTAGGCTGATTGGCGCTCGCCGCTCACGCGCCGGGACGTGCAGGCTCCCCCGATGACCGACAGCGCCGAAGACTCGATCAGTGAGCAAAGAACTTCGCGAATGCTCGCATCGCTTCTCCGATCGAGGGACTCTCCGTTTCTTTGCGTAAGCGGTTGTGGCTATCAGTGACTCTCAGCTGATGGCGTTCGCGTGCGTCACGGTCTTTCGACTTCGACGTGAAGTCGGTGTGTAGCTTGTTGGGCGAGTTCGAGGGCGGTGTTTGCGTTGTTGGCGGTTGCGATGACGTAGCCGCGGCGGTCTGCGTCGACCTGTACGGGGTGGATGGTTTCGCCGATTTGGATGTAGAGGTCTGCCTGGAGCACTCCTGGGGCGGCGCGGACGCGTTCGAGGCCCGTGACCGCGGCGACCTTGCCGAGGGGAAGGGTCCCTGGGCTGGCGGTGAGAAAGCGGATCGCGATTGGCCGGTGGAAGCGTGGTTCGACCGTTGCGTCGCTGACGGGTTGGCCGATCGCCTGGGCGAGCGCGATCTCGACCAGGTCGATGCCGGTGCCGAGCCGGACGAGGTCGGCCATCTGTCCGGCCGGGATGCGAGCGGCGACTTCGACGACCAACACCTCGCCGGCCTCGGTGACGAGCAGTTGCGGGAAGGCGATGCCGTCGCGAAGGCCGAGCGCGCGAACCGCACCGACAGCGAGCTCGCTTGCGGACTTGAGTTGTGTCGGCCCGAGTTGTGAAGGGTAGCGGTGGATCCAGCCGACTCCGAAGCCGACGCCGG